>NZ_JBMRCP010000003.1:0-75580 GCF_057350545.1 Pseudolysinimonas sp.
CGACCGAGAACTTCGACAGCCACGGGTCGGAGAGCCACTGCACCTGCTCGATCCCGACGAGGGAGAGCCCGTAGTTCAGCAGCCCGAACTGCGTGTTGTAGAGGTAGCCCCAGATGAGCGAGATCGCGACGATCGCCGTGATCGCGGGGATGAAGTAGAAGGCGCGCAGGGCGCGGAAGAAGCGGCTCTGGCTGCGGTTGAGCAGGATCGCGACGGCGAGCGACACGATGACGATCGCCGGCACCCCGACGATCGCGAACAGGCCGGTGTTGCCGAGTGCCTGCCAGAAGTCGGGATCGGCGAACAGCGTCACGTAGTTGTCGATGCCGACGAAGTCGACGTTGTCCCAGCTCGCGAACGCCGAGATGTTCATGTTCGTCGTGCTGATGACCGCCGCGACGAGGATCGGCACGATGCCGAAGGTGACGAGCAGCACCATCGCCGGCGAGACGAAGAGGTACGGTGCGAGGCGGCTGCGCATCCTTCGGTCCTTTCCGGTCGGCGCGGGCAGAGGGAGGGGTGGGGCCGTGACGACCCCACCCCGGGGTACTACTTGACGGAGAGTCCTGCCACCTTGGCGTAGAACGCGTCGAGCGTGGCATCCCGGTCGGCGCCGGTCAGCACGATGGCGTTGAGCGCGTTGAGCAGCTCGGTGCCGACGATGCCGTCCCAGCCGGCCACGATCGGCAGCACCTTCGCGGTCGCGAGCTGGTCGGTGTAGACCTTCACGTTCGGGTCGGAGTTCAGCTCCTCGTCTTCGAGCGCGGCGGTCGCGGTCGGCAGCTCACCCGTGAGCTCGTACCAGGCGAGCTGCTGCTCGGGCGCCGACACGTAGTCGAGCAGCTCGAGCGCCGCCGACGGCTGATCGGTGTTGAACCACACGCCGAGGTTCGAGCCCGCGAAGAGCGAGATCGAGCCGCCGTCGCCCGCGGGGAGCGGCGAGGCCTGCCACTTGCCGTCGAGCTCCGGCGCCGAGTCGGCGATGCCGCGGCCGAGATACGGGCCGCTCACGAGCATCGGCGCGACACCCGACACGAAGCCCTGCGTCTGGTCGAAGTCGCCGTTGGTCGGCACCGAGCCGTCGGCGTAGAGACCCGTGTAGACGTCGACGGCCGCCTGGAACTCGGGGGTGTCGAAGTCGACGTTGCCGTCGGCATCCACGACCTCGCCGCCCATGCTCCAGGTGATCTCGATCGGCAGCGGGGCATCCCACTGCGGGATGTAGTAGCCGTACTGGCCGTCGCCACGCGCCGCGAGAGTCTTCGCGGCCTCGCGCAGCTCGTCCCACGTGGCGGGCGGGGCGTCGATGCCGTTCTCGGCGAGGATGTCGGTGCGCGTGAACAGCACGCGGGTGTCGGAGGTCCACGGCACGCTCACGATCTCGCCGCCGACGGCCGTCGCCGCACCCGAGACGCCGGCCGGGAAGTTGGCCGGGTCGAGGTTCGGGTGGTCGCCGAGCACGTCGTCGAGCGGCATGAGGGCGCCCGCCTCGGCGAACGTCGCGAGCTTCGAGAGACCGATCTGCAGGATGTCGGGGCCGGAGCCGGAGGCGACCGCGGTCGTCAGCTTCTCGTCGATGGCATCCCACGGCACCGCCACGACGTCGACCTCGAGGCCGCTGTCGGCGACGAGCGCCTCGAAGTTGGCGCCGGAGTCGCCCATCACCCAGACGGTGAGCGGGCCGTCGGCCTCGCTCTCCGTCGGCGACGACGAGCACGCGCCCAGGGCCAGCGCGAGACCGACGGCCGTGACGGCCGCGAGTCCGGTGGTTGCTGCTCTCTTCATTGAGTGTCCTTACTTGTTCGGATTGCAGAGGTGGATGATGCGGTGGTGCCGGGTGCGTGTCATCAGGCTCGCACCCTTGGGGACTCAGGACGTCGCACGGATCGCGGCGTCCCGATGCTGGGAGATGAGGTCGCGGTAGTAGAGCGCGCTGTCTTTCGGGATGCGCTCTTGCGTCGGGTAGTCGACATAGACGAGGCCGAAGCGCTTGCCGTAGCCCTCCGCCCACTCGAAGTTGTCGAGGAACGACCACACGTAGTACCCGCGCAGGTCGACCCCCTCCTCGATGGCGGCGGCCGCCGCGGCGAAGTACCCGTCGAGGTACGCGACGCGGTCGGCGTCGTGCACGGCGCCGTCGACGACGACGTCGTCGAAGCTCGCGCCGCTCTCGGTGACGTAGATCGGCAGGCTCGTGAACTCGCGCGCGACTCGGGCGAGCACGCTTCGGAGGGAGTCGGGAATGACCGACCAGCCGAAGGAGGTGGTGGCCGGCTCGGCGGGTGTGTCGACGAACCCGAACGGGGCATCGAGGTCGGAGCGCACGGTCACCCGCTGGTAGTGGTTGACGCCCGCGAAGTCGGTGGGGGCGCCGATCAGCTCGAGGTCGCCCTCGACGACGTGCTGCTCGAACCCGTAGCGGCCGAGGGTCTCGTACACGGCGGGCGAGTACGCGCCGAGGTAGACCGGGTCGAGAAAGACGCGGTTGTGGAAGGCATCCAGTCGCTCGGCGGCGACGGCGTCGGCGGGGCTGTCGGTCTCGGGAACGATGTCGAGCACGAGGTTGGTCGTGCCGACGCGTGCCTGCGGCGCGACGCGCCGGATCTCACGCAGCGCGAGGCCGTGGGCGAGGTTGAGGTGGTGCGCGGCGGCGACGGCATCCCGGTAGTCCTTCCGGCCGGGGGCGTGGGCGCCGTTGCCGTAACCGAGGAACGAGCTGCACCACGGCTCGTTGAGCGTGATCCAGTCGTCGGCGAGGTCGCCGAGCGCCTCGAGCACGAGCCCCGCGTAGACGCCGAAGTGCTCGGCCGTCTTGCGAACCGGCCAGCCGCCGGCATCCTCGAGCTGCTGCGGCAGGTCCCAGTGGTAGAGCGTGACGAGGGGCCGGATGCCGCGGTCGCGCATGCCGCCGAGCAGCGCCCGGTAGAACTCGACACCCTCCGGGTTGAGCGGGCCTTCGCCCGTCGGCTGGAGGCGGGTCCAGGAGAGGCCGAGGCGGTAGTCGCGCACGCCGAGCTCGACGAGGAGGTCGAGGTCGACGGGCCAGCGGTGGAAGTGGTCGCACGCGACGTCGGCGGTGTCGCCGTTCTTCACGAGCCCCGGGGTGTGCGCGAAGGTGTCCCAGATGCTCGGCCCGCGGCCGCCCTCCGTCGCGCCGCCCTCGATCTGGTAGGCCGCGGTCGCGAGCCCCCAGCGGAAGTCGCGGGGGAAGGCGGGGAGCCAGGCGGCATCCTCGGGTCGGGTCATCGTCGATCTCCGGCAGGGGTCCCGACCGATCGTCGGGTTCTTACACGACTTATAATAAGTGGTGGCCGAAGGTTGTCAAGCGCCGCTCTCGCGCGCGAGATAGATCACGCCGCCTACCGGGCCAGGGCCCAGGCGCGCGACAGGCGATCGGGTCGGAGGGCAGCGCTAGGTTCTCAGCATGAACGCCGCAGCCGATCCGGTCGTGCGCCGATTCAGCGACTACGTGGTTTTCGTCGACGAGAGCGGCGATCACAGCCTCACCGACGTCAACGACATCTACCCACGCTTCGTCCTGGCGTTCTGCATCTACCCCGTTGAGGAGTACATACGCCGGGTCGTACCAGCAGTAGAGCAGCTGAAGTTCGACTTCTTCGGGCACGACATGGTCGTGCTCCACGAGCGCGAGATTCGCAAGAGCCTTCCGCCATTCGATCTTCTGCGCGTGCCGCACGTCCGAGGTGCCTTCATGGAGCGCCTCGAGGAGCTCATCGCAAAGCCGCGCTTCGGGATCGTCGCCACCGTCATTCGCAAGAACGAGTTCAAGCAGCGGGTCGGAGCCGATGTGAGCCCGTATCACGTCGCGCTCGAGTTCGGCCTCGAGCGCGTGTTCCTGCAGCTCCAGGAGCGTGGGCAGGTGGGGCGGCGGGTGTTCGTGATCTTCGAGAGCCGCGGCAAGGACGAAGACCGGGAGCTCGAGCTGGAGTTCCGGCGCATCATGGATCGCACGACGATGCGCGGCATGCCCCAGACGCTGAATTTTCTGTGCGTGAGCAAGCAGGTCAACAGTCCAGGTCTGCAGGTGGCGGACCTCATCGCCCGCCCTATCGGCATCCACGACCTGCGCCCGGATCAACCGAACCGAGCATGGACGATCTTGCGCGAGAAAGTGGTGAAGTCGTCAAGCGGTGCGATCGACGGGTACGGCCTCAAGGTATACCCATAGAAAGCGAAAGGCCCCGGTCGAGCCGGGGACCTAGCGCCGATCGAGAATGCCCGATCCACTTCCACACAACGTAGCGCAGACCTGCGTCATTCCACGGCGATCCGCCGACCGGAGCAAGATACGGGAAGCCCCGCTACATGAGCGGGGCTTCTTCGATGGTGGCGAGTGAGGGATTCGAACCCCCGAATGCTGAGCAGTCTGATTTACAGTCAGATCCCTTTGGCCGCTTGGGTAACTCGCCGTGGCGCGAACGCCTGCACAAGGATACCCGGTCGCACGGCCACCCTGTACCACGCGGTTAGGATCGGGAGGCTCCCTCGACAAGGAGGTCCCGTGGCGGGCATCGAAGAGGTCGCGAGGCGCGCCGGCGTCTCGGCCGCGACGGTCTCGCGCGCGCTCTCCGGCCGGGGGCACGTCTCTCCCGCGACCCGCGAGAAGGTGCACGCGGCGGCCGCCGAACTCGGGTACGTCGTCTCGTCGAGCGCCTCCGCCCTCGCGACGGGACGCATGCGCAACGTCGGGGTCGTCATCCCGTTCCTCAACCGGTGGTTCTACGGCGCCGTCGTCGAGGGCGCCGAGTCGGCGCTGCTCGCCCAGGGCTACGACCTCACCCTCTACAACCTCGGCGGCAGCGCCGAGGAGCGGCGCAACATCTTCGAGCACTTCCTGCTGCGACAGCGGGTCGATGCCGTCATCGCCGTCTCGCTCGAACTCACCGAAGCCGAGGTGTCGCTCCTGCACGGCGTGGGCAAGCCGATGGTGGGCGTCGGCGGTCCCGTGCCGGGCGTGCGCACGCTGAGCGTCGACGACGTCGCCGTCTCGCGGCTCATCACCGAGCACCTCATCGGCCTCGGCCACCGCCGCATCGCGCACATCGGCGGCGACCCCGAGATCGAGATGGACTTCCACCTGCCCACCAACCGGCGCGTCGGCTACCAGAGGGCACTCGCGGCGGCGGGCATCCCGTCCGACCCGCGCCTTTTCCACGTCGGAAACTTCACCATCCAAGAGGGTTACGCGGCAGCGAAGCAGCTGCTCGGAGCGCCCGGCGACCGACCCACGGCGATCTTCGCGGCATCCGACGAGATGGCGATCGGCGCGATTCTCGCCGCCCGCGACCTCGGACTCGACGTGCCCCGCGACGTCTCGATCGTCGGCATCGACGACCACCAGCTCGCCGACTTCTTCGGCCTCACGACCGTCGCGCAGTACCCCGAGAAGCAGGGGCGCATGGCGGTGGATGTGCTCATGACCGAGTTGCAGGGGCATCCGGATGGCGGGGAGCTCGACACCCCGCTGCCGTTCGACCTCGTCGTGCGGTCGTCGACGTCGCGGCCCGATCCCGCGCGGCGGTAGGTCCGACCGCGACGCTAGGTGCGCACGTGGAGCAGTCGCCCGGCGTTCGGCGTGCGGTTTCGGAAACCGGCCGATATAAGTATTGACGCCTTGAGTTGATATAAGTTTTAATACTTACAGCCCTCAAAACTTATGCGGAGCACTGTGGACCTTACAGCTGGTGATGCTGTCCAACTTTTTCACGCCTCGGGAATCCCTATCGAGGTCAAGACCTTCTCCGACGCGACGATCGCTGAGCGTCATGCGCGATTCGTGGTGCGCCAAAGGCCGCCCTCGCCCGCATCCATCGAGCACGACCCCTCCGACGTAGTCGTGTACGTCGTGCCCCACATCACTGACTATCTGCGCGACCTCGCACTCAGCACATCTCGCATCTCGGTCGTTGGAGTCCGCGAGGGTCAGCTCATCTGGGAACGCCAGGTTCACCAGACCGCGCCCACTCCGACATCGACGCATTCCGGGCAACGCCGACGCCCCTGGATTCGCCTTGCTGTCATCCGCGCACTCGCACGCACGGCCCGACCACGAACACAAGCCGAACTCGCCGCCGAAGTCGGCGCGACCCAGGCTGCTGTCTCACAATCGCTCAAGCGGCTCGACTCACTCGCCTACCGCACGGCCGAGGGCTGGTCTTTGCGGGACGTCGAAGAAGCCGCCGAGGCGTTCGTCGCCGAATACCCCGGACCGGGCGGCATTTCGGTCTCCTGGTACAGCGTGATGCCGGTCATGCGCCAAGTCGAGTCGGTACTGCACAAGAGTAGCGAGGCACTCGCCTCCGGCGATGCCGGCGCTGATCGCATCGCGCCCTGGCGATCGCCTCGGAGCAGCGTCGTCTACTCGACAACAGGGTTCGACCTTCGGCTCGACGGATTCGCCGAGTCGAGCGCTGAGAAGCGCACTCTTACCGTCACCGTTCCCGCTGACCCCACTATCCAGTCCGTCGTGCGCGCCTACACGAGGTCCGGGCTACCTCCCCAAACGGCCGACCCGTTCATCTGCGCCTTCGACATCTCCCGAAGCGGTGGTTCCGACGCGGTCGAAGCCCGTCATCACCTGGTTCAGTCATGGGCACGTCGGTGGCACGCGCGTGATTGAGGTCTCGGCGACGACGATCGCCACGAGCAAGGCTGATGATCTGGCCTTTGCAGCTCTCGCCGACGTTTGCGCCCTCACGCAGAACCTGGACGTAAGGATCGTCGGCGGACAGATGTCAGCGCTCTTAGGAACGGCGTTCCCATCGCCTTCGGCAGTAATTCGACGAACGGCGGACGCCGACGCGGCAATCGGGACGCAACTCGCCGCAACGGGACGCGTGCACGAGCTCTTGGAGCAGGCCGGCTACAAGGCCACGAGCGGCACCAGCTACGTGCGGGCGGGGCAGCAGATCGACCTTCTCGTCCCCGCTCCGACGGGGCGATTCCAGGTTGAGGAACTGGGCGGACGCTCGTTCGACGCTGCACCGGGAATCTCGCTCGCACTCGCCGCGGACCCGATCTGCGTGCACGTCGATGTGACCCTCACCGACGGGTGAGTACTGGATTTCATGGCGCGTGTTCCACAGTCGAATGCGCGGTCGTGCTCAAGGCGACCGCATACGCGAGTCGCCTGGCATCGAAAGACCTCACTGACGTCCACAACCTCCTCCACATCGTCAACGAGCGGGACGCGTCGAGCATCGGGGGCTGGAGGCTCGGCACGATAGCGACCGGATCCCGGCTGGATGCGCAGCGTGCTCTTGCATCCATCGCCCGTGCACTGTCGCGAATCCAGCCCGCGGTCGACCTCGACTTCGACCCTCAGGTCCTGGTATCCCTCATTCGGACTCTCGTTGCGATCGAACCCACCTAGGCCATCGCGGCGGTAGGTCTCGACACGCGGCTTCGCCGCTACTCGACCACCGAAGCGGCGTAGCGGACGGCGAAGGTGGCGACGGTGTCGCGGTAGGACTGCGGGGAGTTGAATCCCGAGATCGCGGCGATCCAGCCCTCCTCGGTGTCCATCCCGATCGACACCCGGCAGAGGTAGTTGACGGTCGCGAGGGCGGCGTCGTCGATGTTCTGCGGATCCTCGACCCCGTCGCCGTTCGCGTCGACGTGCCAGTTGCGCCACGACTGCGGGATGAACTGGAACGGACCCGACGCTCGGTCGATCGTCGCGTCGCCGTCGATCGTGCCGCCGTCGGAGTCGGGGATGTGCTCCACCCCGTCGCCGCCGTTGAGGGGCGGCCCGTAGATCGGCGGCGACACCGTGCCGTCCGCCGCCACGGTCGAACCGCCGTGGCGCCCGTGGTCGCTCTCGGTCGCGCCGACGCCCGCGAGGGTGTTCCACGAGATGCCGCACTCGGGCATCTGCTCGGCCTTCACGAGCACGGCGCCGGCGTAGGCCGCGAGCGCACGCTTCGGGATGCCGGTCGCCTCGCTCGTCTCGGCGAGCCAGGCGGCATCCACGAGGCCCGCGATCCCGGCTCTCGGGGTTGCGGCCGTGACGGGCGGGTCGGCCGGCGGCGCCCACGACGGTGCGGGTTCCTCCGGTTCGAGCGCCTCGGGGATGACCGGGGAGCGCGGCGCGAGGAACGTCACGATCACGACGGCGACGACCGCGATCGCCGCCAGCACGGCCCCGCCGATGAGGAAGGGTCGGGCCGCGCGCATCCTGGGTTTGTACCATGGGCACATGGCTGATTCCTCCTTCGACATCGTGAGCAAGGTCGACCCGATGGAAACCCAGAACGCGCTGGGCATGGCGCAGAAGGAGATCGCGCAGCGCTACGACTTCAAAGGCGTCGGCGCATCGATCGAATTCTCGGGCGAGAAGATCCTCATGAAGGCGAGCGCGGAAGAGCGGGTCAAGGCCGTGCTCGAGGTCTTCGAGCAGAAGCTCATCAAGCGCGGCATCTCGTTGCGATCCCTGGATGCCGGGGAGCCGTTCGCGAGCGGCAAGGAGTACCGCATCGAGGCGGCCATCAAGAACGGCATCTCGAGCGAAGACGCGAAGAAGATCTCGAAGATCATCCGCGACGAAGGCCCCAAGTCGATCAAGAGCCAGATCCAGGGCGACGAGCTGCGCGTGCAGTCGAAGTCGCGCGACGACCTTCAGGCCGTGATCGCTCTCCTGAAGGGGAAAGACCTCGACGTCGCGCTGCAGTTCATCAACATGCGGTAGGTCTCGACACGCCGCTCCGCGGCTACTCGACCACCGAGGCGGAGGGCCACTTGCGGGGGATCCACCAGTCGGTGAACTCCTGCGCGCGGCCGTCGGGGGCGAACTCGATCACCCACAGGTTGTCGTAGGTGCCCTTCTTCGGACCCTTCGGGTACTCGGTGACGCACCGCACGACCGCGAGGTCGCCGTCGCGCGCGAGCGTCTCCCACGCGAACGTCGTCGAGCCGGGTTCGTCGGCGTGCTCGAGCCAGCCGGAGACGATCTCGGCGTGGCCCGTCCACGCCGGCGTTCCGGGGCGACCCCGGTAGACGGCATCCTCGGTGAAGATCGCGGCGATGTCGTCGGGGTCGTTCGACTCCCAGGCCTGCCGGTACTTCGTCATGAAGGCGTCGACGCGGGCGTCGCTCACTCGTCGTCCTTGCGCTCGATGTACCAGTCGGTGAACTCGGTGGCGCGGCCGTCGTCGGCGAGGCGCACCACGAACAGGTTGTCGTACACGCGCGGCGGGTCGTGCTTGAGGTAGGTCGAGACACAGCGGGCGACCGCAAGATCACCGTCGACCGCGATCACCTCGAACTCGAACTCGGTGTCGCCGGGCTGATCGGCGTGGGCGATCCAGTCGGCGACGATCGCCTCGGCACCGATCGACGGCTCCTCGTCGCTCGGCTCGGTGAAGTACCGCCCGTCGTCGGTGAACAGCCCCCGGATGTCGTCGGGGTCATTCGATTCCCAGGCGACGCGGTAGCGGCGGACCCAGTCTTCGGCGGCGGCGCGATCGGTCATGACTCCGGTCTACCAGCTTCGCCCGACGTCGTCACGCCCTCCGGGTCGCCGGTCTAGCACTAGACCACTTGCTGAACCGTGGCGACGCCAAATACCTGATCAATGATGTGTATTGGTGCGTTGGCCGCCGAATTGGTCTAGACCGATCCGGCGCGCAAGCTTGGCAGACGGCACTGCGCTGTGTTGGGTAGAGCCACTCACCAGACGGAGGCATCATGGCGTCTCTCCCCCCGCGGGCGGAAGCGGCTCGTCAGCAGCTGACCGGCGTCCTCGGCCGACTCAGCGAGGGCGACGCGCTCCCGGCTGAGCGAGAGCTCGCCGAGATGTTCGGGGTCTCACGCATGACCCTCCGCCGCGCCGTCGACCAACTCGCCCTCGACGGCACCCTCGAACGGCGACCGGGCGCCGGCACCTTCGTGAGCCGCAGCCGGATGACCCGCCGGATCGCGATGACCTCCTTCAGCGACGACGTGCGGCGCCGCGGGCTCGTCCCCGAGACCCGGGTCCTGTCGTTCGCGACCCGCCGAGCCGACCGCGTCACCGCCCGCCGCCTGCGCATCCCGGTCGGCGACACCGTCGTCTCGTTCGACCGTCTGCGCTCGGCGAGCGGCGAGCCGCTCGCCGTCGAGACCACCTACATCGCAAGCGCCCACGTCCCGGGCCTGCGCGAGGAGGACCTCTCGACGAGCTGGTACGAGCTGCTCGCCGACCGTTGGGGCATCGTCATCGAGCGGGCGAGCCTCGACATCGAGGCCGTCCTGCCGCGCCCCGAGGTCGTCCCGCTGCTGCGGATCGACTCGGCGCAGCCGTGCATCCTCCTCAAAGTCACGAGCCTCGACCGCCAGGGCGGCGTCGTCGAGGTGGGTCGGTCCGTGTATCGCGGCGACCGCTACAGCCTCGGTGCCGAACTCATCGGCCCGACGGACGTCGACGTCCACCCCACCACCGCACCACCTCGCACACCACAAGGAGACCGATGAAACTTCAACGCATCCTCGCCGGAGCGTTGGGCGTCGCCGTCGCGGCGACCGCCCTCACGTCGTGCAGCACCGAGTCGGGCGACGGCGAAGCCGTCACGCTCACGTTCTGGACCCACACCCACCCGCCGATGATCGCGGTGTTCGAAGACCTCATCGCGGAGTACGAGGAGGAGAACCCGAACGTCACGATCGACTACCAGACGATCCCGAACGCCGACTTCAACACCAAGATGCTGACCTCGCTCAGCAACGGGTCGGGCCCGGACATCATCAACATGGACGATGCCGCCCTGCGCGGCGACTACATCCCCAAGGGACTGCTCGCGCCGGTCGACCCGGAGGCGCTCGGCGCCGCCGACGCCGACGAGGTGGTCGCCCGCTACGTCGAGGGCACCCTCGCCGGCGCGACCGGGGAGGACGGGCAGCTCTACGGCCTGCCGAGCGAGTACAACGGCTCGGCGCTCGCGATCAACACCCAGCACTTCATCGACGCCGGGCTCGACCCCGAGACCACGTCGCTCGAAACCTGGGACGACGTCGCGACGGTCGGCAGCCAACTCGCGGCGGCGGGCCACACGCAGGCGTTCGGGTTCCTCTACCTGCACGCGCTCTGGTACGCCCAGCAGTACCAGACGCTCCTGCACCAGGTGGGCGGCGAGATCGCCGAGGGCGACGAAGGTCGCCTCGACTCCCCCGAGGCCGTCGAAGCACTGCAGATCTGGGCCGACCTCGCCACGGGGCCGGATGCCGTGAGCGACCCGAACGCATCGAGCCGCGAGGCCACGACCCCGTTCCAGGACCTCGCGACCGGCACCCAGTCGATGGCGATCGTCTACCCCTGGGCGATGCAGCAGATCTCGGAGACCAATCCCGACACCTACGAGCAGCTGCGCGTCGTGCCGCTGCCGCAGGCGAACCCGGCCGAGCCGACCTCGCGCGTCTACGCGTACTACTACGCCGTGAACAACGCGAGCACGCAGAAGGCGGAGGCGTGGAAGTTCATCCAGTTCCTCGCCGACCACCCGACCGAGTTCCTCGAGGGCACCGACTTCGTCCAGCCCGTCCTGGGCTGGGAGGAGTCGGCGGCGGCTCAGGAGATCCCGTTCATCGACGTCTGGGCCGAGGCGTACGCCATCGGACGCTTCGACCAGGTCACGCCCTACTACGCCGAAGTGCAGGATGCCATCCAGAAGATGGTCAACGACGTCGTGTTCGACGGCGTCTCGGTCGAGGACTCGGCGAAGTCCGCGACCGAAGCGGTCACCCGGATCCTGCAGGGCTGACGTTGACCCCTGCATCCCCCTCCGTCGGGTTCCCCGGGTCACGCACCCGGGGGACCCGGCGGTCCCGCCTGCGCGGCCGGCAGTTCGTCGGCTTCCTGTTCGCGGTACCGGCGCTCGCCCTCTTCGCCGTGTTCGCCGTCGTGCCGTCGCTGCAGGTGTTCGGGCTCTCGTTCTTCGACTACAGCCTCACCTCGCCGCCGGAATTCGTCGGCTTCAAGAACTTCGCCTACCTCTCGAGCGACCCCCGGTTCCTCGAGTCGGTCGGGCAGACCGCCTTCTACGCGGTGGGCACCTACGGCACGGCCCTCGTACTCGCGCTGCTGCTCGCACAGGTGCTCGCCGAGAAGATCCGCGGTGCATGGGCGGTGCGCCTCATGTGGTTCCTCCCCCTCGCGACCAGCTGGGTCGCGGCGGCGATCATCTGGCGCGTGGTGCTGCATCCCGACGGGATGCTCAACGAGGCCCTCGGGCTCGACGTCACGTGGCTCACGAGCTCGGTCACCGCGCGGTGGGGGCTCGTGCTCATGAGCGTGTGGAAGGAGACCGGGTTCTTCCTGATCCTCTTCCTCGCCGGCATGTCGACCCTCCCGAACGACGTCTTCGAGGCGGCTCGCATCGACGGTGCGGGTCCGATCCGCCGGTTCTGGAGCATCACCCTCCCGCTCCTCCAGCCGATCACCCTCGTCTGCGCGATCATGGCGGTGCTGCGCGGCGTTCAGGCGTTCAGCGCTCAGAAGGTGCTCACCAACGGCGCGGTCGGCACCGAGGTGATCAACCTCTTCGTCTACAAGACCGCCTTCGAGAGCGCGCGCATGGGGCGAGCGTCCGCCGTCGCGGTCATCATGTTCCTCGCCCTCATCGCGATCGCGATCGTGCAGATGCGCGCGCTGCGCAGGAGGGACTGACATGCGTCTCGAACGCATCCTGAAACGCGCCTGGCTGGGTGTCGCCGCGCTCGGCGGCCTCGCCATCATGAGCGTGCTCGTCTACGCGGTGCTCACCGCCTTCAAGTCGCCCGGTGAACCGCTCGGCGCGGGCGCGAGCTGGTGGCCGACGGAGTTCCGCTGGCAGAACATCCTCGCGGTCTTCGAGACGGCGCCGTTCGCCACCTACTTCGCCAACAGCACGATCGTGGGAGTCTCGGTCACGGTGCTCAACGTGCTCACCTGCACCGCAGCCGGCTACAGCTTCAGCAAGTTCAGCTATCCGGGACGCAACGCGGCGTTCATCCTCGTCATCGCGACGCTAATGGTGCCGCTCGAAGTGCTCTATGTCCCGCTCTACAAGATCGTCTTCGACCTGGGCTGGACGAACAGCTTCGCGGGACTCATCATCCCCGCGGCGACGAGCGCGTTCGGCATCTTCCTCATGAAGCAGGCGATCGACTCGGTGCCCGATGAGCTGCTCGAAGCGGCGCATCTCGACGGCGCGGGACCTGTGCGCACCCTCGTCTCGGTGATCGTGCCGAGCGTGGCCGGGACGATGAGCGCACTCGCCCTCTTCATCTTCATGACGAACTGGGACAGCCATCTGTGGCCGCTCATCGTCGCCGGCGACGACCGCTACCGCACGCTTCCGGTGGGCCTCGCCGCGATGCAGAGCAACCAGCTCGGGGATGCCGGCATCCCGATCATCCTCATGGCGGCGCTCATCGCCGTGCTGCCGACGGTGCTGCTCTTCCTCGTGCTGCAGAAGAAGTTCGTCGAGGGCATCTCGATGAACGCGGGCATCAAGTGAGCGCCCCCTGGGTCGCCGTCGATGGCGGCCAGTCGACGACACGGGCCCGGGCGTCGTGGGCCGCGTCCGACGTCGAGCTCGGTGGCTTCGTGCACACGACCGAGGGTGCGCGGGTCATCGTGGGGCAGGTCTCGGCGCTGCTCGAGCTCCTCCCCCCTCCGCCCGCCCCGGTCGCGCGGCTCGTCGTGGGGCACACCGGACTGCCGGTCGATGACGCGACCCGCTCCCGGCTCGCCGCCGAGCTGCACGCGACGGGGATCGCCGCCGAGGTCGTGCTCGCTCCCGACGAGGTGACCGCGCACGCGGGCGCCTTCGCCGGCCGCCCCGGGGTCGTCACCTCGGTGGGCACCGGCACTGTCACCTTGGGCGTCGCCGCCGACGGGCGCGGACACCGGGTCGACGGCTGGGGGCATCTCTTCGGCGACGCCGGCAGCGCCTTCGCCCTCGCTCGGGCGGGGATGGATGCGGGACTCCGCGCCCTCGACGGGCGGGGCGAGCACACCGTGCTCGCCGAGCTCGCGATCGCCGAGTTCGGCGCGGGGCTGCGCGATGCGACGTGGGACCTCTATGCCGACCCGCGGCGCATCGACCGGGTCGCCCGATTCGCGCCGCGCGTGATCTCGGCGGCGCACGACGACCCGGTCGCCGCCGGGGTCGTCGCCGCGGCGGGTGCGGAGATCGCCCTCTCGTGCTCGGCGGCGGCGCGCGCCCTCGGCCTCGACGAGGTCGCCGTCGTCGGCCGCCTCGTCGCCCCCGGCTCGGCGCTCGACGCCGCCTTCCGGGACTCCCTCGCCGACCGGGCGCCGCTGGTGCGGATCGTCCCGCCGATCGGCGGCCCGCTCGACGGGTCGGCCTGGCTCGCCCGCTCCGGCCCCGCGCTCTACCAGCACCTCGTGCATCGAGGAGAAGGACCCGCATGAACCGCTTCGCCGCCGTGCTCGCCGAGGGATCGCTCGTGATCTCCTGCCAGGCCTACCATCCCAACCCGCTCGCGGGCGCCGCCACGATGGCGCTCGTCGCGCGCGCCGCGGAACTGGGCGGGGCCGACGGCGTGCGCGCGAACGGCATCGCCGACGTCTCGGCGATCGTCGCGAACGTGCGCATCCCGATCATCGGCATCGACAAGGTCGGCGCCGACGGCGTGTTCATCACGCCCGACGCGGAGTCGGCGCTGCGGCTCTTCGCGGCGGGCGCCTCCGTCGTCGCGATGGATGCCACCCTGCGACCCCGTCCGAACGGGCGCTCCTTCGCCGAGGAGGTGCGCCGCATCCGCGAGGCGAGCGACGGCGCCATCATGGCCGACGTCGACGAGCTGCGGGCGGGGCAGCTCGCCGCCGAAGCGGGAGTGGATGCCGTCGCCACGACGCTCTCGGGTTACACCGGCGACGTCGAGGCGCTGCACCCCGACCTCGACCTCATCGCCGCCCTGGCGGCCGAGCTCGACGTGCCGATCGTGGCGGAGGGACGCATCCGCACGGCCGACGACCTCGTGGCGGCCCGCCACGCGGGCGCATGGACCGTCGTCATGGGCACGGCGGTCACGAACCCGATGGACCAGACCGCCTACCTGCGTGCCGCGCTGCGCGCGTCCGGGTCGTGACCACCCGCGTCGGCGCCGCGCACGGGATCGTCACCCCGAGCCGCCCGGGTCCGCTCGCGGGCTACGCGGCACGGGGGGAGGCGGTGGCCACTTCGACGATCGACGACCTCGAGGCGACGGTGCTCGTGCTCGACGCCGGCCCGCGCCTCGTCTGGATCACGCTCGACGCCGTCGCCGTGACGACGGCTCTCGCCGGCCGACTGGCCGCCGCCGCACGCCCGGCGGTCGGGCCGGATGCCCGAGTCCTCGTCGCCGCATCCCACACCCACAGTGGGCCGGCGCACTGGCTCGGCGACTTCGCACCCGGGCACCGGGCTCCCCTCGACGAGGTCGCGGTGGACGAGCTCGCCGAGCGGGTCGCCCTCATCGCGGCGGACGCCGTCGCCCGTCTCGCCGATTGCGAGCTCGACTGGAGCGAGCCGACGATCCGCGGGGTCGCCGCCCCTCGGCTCACGCGGTCGGACGCCGTGCCCGTCCAGGCCGGCGTGCTCACGGCGAGCGTCGGCGGTCGGGTGACGGCGCTCCTCGTCGACGCTCCGTGCCATCCGACGGTGCTCGGGCCCGCGTCGACGGGCTGGTCGGCCGACTGGCCGGGCGCGATGCGCCGGCGGGTGCGAACCGCCCATCCTGAGGCCGAGATCGCGTTCCTCGGTGGCGCGTGCGGCGACCTGTCCACGAGGTTCACCCGCCGGGAGGCCTCCTCCGACGAGGTGGAACGTCTCGGCGGCGTCGTCGCGGACGCGATCCTCGCCGGCGACGGGCGCGCGCGACCCGTCGTCGGGAAGCTCGAGATCGAGTCGGTCGACATCCCGCTCCCGACGCGGTCGGTCGACGTCGACGCCGCCGTGGAGCGTCTCACCCGCGCGCGCGCCGAGGCCGACACCGACCCTGAGGATGCCGTGGCCAGGTCGGTCGCCGACGGAGCAGCGGTCGAGGTCGACGTCGCGGTCGCCGCGCGCGGCCCCGTGATCGACGTTCCGGTCACGGTCATCGGCCTCGACGGCATCCGCTGGGTCGCGACCCCCCTCGAGGTCTTCTCGAGCACCGCCGCAACCCTCCGCCGCCACGGCCCCGTGCGCCTCCTCGGCTGCGTCGACGACTACCTGGGGTACCTCCCGGATGCCGCCGCCGTCGCCGCCGACAGTTACGAGGCCCGCACCGCGGTGTTCTCGGACGTCGCCGAATCGGCCTTCCGGGCCGCCCTCTCCCCGTTCCTCACCGCCCCGCCCCGTTCCTGACCGGAGACCCCATGCCCTACTCCTACCCCGACCTCGCCACGGCGAAGATCGCCGAGCTCGTCGCGACCCAGACCGAGGCGATCGACCGCGCCGTCGACCTCATCGCCCCCCGCCTCCTCGAGGGCGGTGTGCTGCAGCTGTTCGCGACCGGCCACGCGCGCCTGCCCGTGCACGAGATGACGGGGCGGGCAGGCGGCCTGCGCCCGGTGAACCTGATCCGGATGCAGGACCTCGCCGCTCACGGCGACCTGCCGTTCTCGGCCATCTCCGACCCTCTGCTCGAACGCGACGCCACCTACGCGCAGCAGCTCTGGGACCTCTCGCGCATCGACGACGCCCGCGACGTCGTGCTCGTCGCGTCGAACTCGGGTATCAACGGCATCACCGTCGAGTTCGCGCGGATCGCGCGCGAGCGCGGGCTGCCCCTCGTCGCGCTCACCTCGATGGCGCACAGCTCCACCGTGGCCTCCCGGCACCCGTCCGGGGAACGGCTGTTCGAGGTCGCCGACCTCGTCCTCGACAACCTCGGACCGGCGGGTGACGCCGCGCTGCCGCTCGCCGACGGCATCGCGGTCGGCGCGGTGTCGAACCTCCTGGGTGTCGTCATCGTGCAGATGCTCACCGAGGGCATCGCCCGGCGCTACCTCGACGAGGGACTGCGTCCGCCGATCTACCGGTCGATGAATCTGCCGGACGGCGACGAGGCCAACGCCGAGATCGAGAACCTGCACGCCGATCGCATCCGCCCGATCGAGCCGTGATCGAACTCGTCGACTCCGTCGACGCCGGAGCAGACCGAGCGGCGGCACTCATCGGCGGCGTCGTCCGGGCGGCACCCGGCGCCACGGTGGGGTTCGCCACGGGCGCGACGCCGCTCGGTCTCTACCGTCGCCTCGCCGAGGACCGCCGCCTCGGTCGCGTCGACTGGTCGGGGATCACGGCCGTCGCGCTCGACGAGTACCTCGGGCTCGCGCCCGCGCATCCCGACTCGTTCTCGGCCTACCTCGCACACCACGTCATCGACCCCCTCGGCCCTCGCCGCGTCGATCTCCTGCGGGGCGACGCACCCGCGCCCGACGAGGAGTGCCGGCGGTACGAGCAGATGCTGAGGGGAACGAACGTCGAGCTGCAGCTCCTCGGACTCGGCCGCAACGGCCACCTCGCGTTCAACGAGCCGGGCTCCCCGCTCGACGGGGTGACGCGGGTCGTCGAGCTCGACCCGAGCACGCGATCCGCGAACTCCTCGGCTCTCGTGGAGCTCGACGACACCCCGGCCCGCGCGATGACGCAGGGCGTGGGAACCATCCTGCGCGCCCGGCGACTCGTGGTGCTCGTCTTCGGGGCCGAGAAGGCGGAGGCCTTGGCGCGTGCTCTGGAGGGTCCTGTCGACCCGTCCTGCCCGGCATCCGCGCTGCAGAGCCACCCCGACCTGACCGTGATCGCCGACCGCCCGGCGGCCGCGCGACTGTCGGGCACCGCCTCGCCCTCCCGGGGAAGCCGCCCGCCCCTGCCAGACTGAAGCCATGATCGACGGCTGGTTCGCGGTCACCGTCACGGTGGTGCTGCTCGTCGTCGACTTCGCGGTGCGCATCCTGGCCCTGATCTTCGTGCCGAAGAACCGCCGACCGCAGACCGCGCTCGCCTGGCTGCTCGCGATCTTCTTCATCCCCTACGTCGGGATCATCCTGTTCCTGATCCTCGGTCGGGCCCGGCTGCCGCGGGCACGACGCCGCAAGCAGCGCGAGATCAACGAGTACATCCTCGACACCACGGAGGGCTTCGACAAGGTGAAGCTCGACCCGCCGTGGCCGTCGTGGCTGCAGCCGATCGTCGAGCTCAACCGCACGCTCGGCGCGATGCCGCTCGTCGGCGGCAACACGGCGCGCATGTGGAACGACAACACCGAGTCGCTCGCCCAGATGACGGCGGCGATTCGCGCGGCGAAGAAGACCGTGCATTGCGAGTTCTACATCCTGCTGCTCGACGAGGCTACCGCCGACTTCTTCGGCGCCCTCGAGGAGGCGCATCGCCGCGGCGTGATCGTGCGCGTGCTGCTCGACCACCTCGGAAACCTCCAATACCCCGGCTACCGCCGCACGGTGAAGCGACTCAACCGGATGGGTGTGAAGTGGCGGCGGATGCTGCCGTTCCGCCCGCTGCGCGGACAGTTCCAGCGCCCCGACCTGCGCAACCACCGCAAGCTCCTCGTGATCGACGGTGAGGTCGCCTTCACCGGCTCGCAGAACGTCGTCGAGACCGGCTACCAGCGGCGCAAGAACCACCGCCGCGGGCTGCACTGGAAGGACTACATGGCGCGGTTCGAAGGTCCGGTCGTCGCGGGCATCGACGCGCTCTTCGTCACCGACTGGTATTCCGAGACGGGCGAGCTGCTCGAACGCGAGGCCGCCCCCGCGCGACCCGAGGGCGACGGCGACTACGACTGCCAGGTCGTGCCGTCGGGTCCCGGGTTCGACGGCGAGAACAACCTGCGGCTGTTCAACTCGCTCGTGTACGCGGCGCAGAAGAAGGTCATCCTCACGTCGCCCTACTTCGTGCCCGACGACTCGATGCTCTACGCGATCACCACGGCGGCGCAGTCGGGGCTTCAGGTGGAGCTCTTCGTGTCGGAGATCGGCGACCAGTTGCTCGTCTTCCACGCGCAGCGCTCCTACTACGAGGTGCTGCTGCGGGCGGGGGTGAAGATCTGGCTGTACGCGGGACCGACCATCCTGCACTCCAAGCACATGACGATCGACGACGAGATCTCGGTCATCGGCTCGAGCAACATGGACATGCGCTCGTTCAGCCTCGACCTCGAGATCTCGGTCATGGTGCGGGGGCAGAAGTTCCTCGACGAGCTGCGGGCGATCGAGGATGCCAACCGCGCCATGAGCCGCGAGCTCACTCTCGAGGAGTGGCTGGCGCGTCCCGTGTGGATCCGCGTGCTCGACAACCTCGCGCGTCTCACCGCCGCCGTGCAGTAGCCGGTCACGCCGACTTCACCGATTCGCGTCGAGCTCGCATCAGTCCGCACGTGCACTCGACGCGAATCGATGCACTCGGCGGCAGCTACTGACCGGAGCGGGAGACGCGCACCATCTCTTCGCGCGGGACGACCTTGATGCGCGCGCGACCTTCGGGCTCGCCGAGCGCCATCTCGTGCTGGTCGAGCGCATGCCAGCCGTCGAGGTTGGTGTACTCCACGCCGCGCGACTCGAGCAGCGCCGTGACCGACTCCTCCGACGGATCGGCGGGGCTCCACCAGGATGCCTGGTCGTTGACGAGGTGCTGGATCGTCTCCATGGCATCCGACTTGGTGTGGCCGATGAGGCCGACGGGGCCGCGCTTGATCCAGCCCGTGGCGTAGACGCCGGGAAGGATCTCGTTGTCCTGCCCGGGGCTCGACGGGTCGGAGCCGAGCACCTGGCCCTCGTGGTTCGGGATGACGCCGCGGCGCTCGTCGAACGGGATGCCGTCGAGCGGCGAGCCGAAGTAGCCGACCGCGCGGTAGACGGCCTGCACGTCGACGGAGCGCATCTCGCCGGTGCCGCGCACGCCGCCCGCGCCGTCCGGCTCGGTGCGCTCGTAGCGGAACGAGGCGACCCGCCCGTCGGGACCGGCGACGACCTCCACCGGGCGCGCGTAGAAGTGCAGGTGCAGGCGACGCGAGGCGGTGCCCGGCTCCTCGGAGCGCCACTTCGTGAAGACGCGATCGATCACGAGGACCTGCTTGTTCGACTCGATGGCCGCACGCGCGGCGTCGTCGTAGTCGAAGTCCTCGTCGTAGACGACCATGTCGACGTCGTTCAGCTCGCCGAGCTCGCGCAGCTCGAGCGGGCTGAACTTCACCTGCGTCGGGCCGCGGCGGCCGAAGACGTGCACGTCGGTGACGGGCGACGCCTTGAGTCCCTCGTAGACGTTCGCGGGGATCTCGGTCGGCAGCAGATCATCCGCGTGCTTCGCCAGCACGCGCGCGACGTCGAGCGCGACGTTGCCGTTGCCGATCACGGCGACCGACTTCGCGTCGAGCGGCCACTCGCGCGGGAAGTCGGGGTGGCCGTCGTACCAGGAGACGAACTCGGCGGCACCGTACGACCCGGGCAGGTCGATGCCCGGGATGTCGAGGTCGGCGTCGCGCACGGCGCCGGTCGCGAAGATGACGGCGTGGTAGTGCTTCTTGAGGTCGTCGAGCGTGATGTCGCGGCCGTACTGGACGTTGCCGAAGATGCGGATGTCGCCGCGGTCGAGCACCTCGCGCAGGGCCGTGATGATGCCCTTGATGCGCGGGTGGTCGGGGGCGACGCCGTAGCGCACGAGGCCGTACGGCGCGGGGAGTCCCTCGAAGAGATCGATGGAGACGTCGAACGACCGCTCGTGCTTGAGCAGGATGTCAGCGGCGTAGATGCCGGCGGGGCCGGCTCCGACGATGGCCAGGCGAAGCTTGGTCAACGTAGTTCCTCACGGTTGCTCGGGGTGGGTCTCGATACACCGCGCTGCGCGCGGCACTCGACCCGCGGGGGTATTCGGAGCGGTCAGCCCGATCGCTCGACGATCGCCTGCGCGAAGCGCGTGAGCGCCTTCTTCACGGGCCCGTCCGGCAGCGGCTCGAGAGCCTCCACCGCACGGTCGGCCCAGCGTCGCGCCTCGGCGAGTGTATCGTCCGTCACCGCGTGCCGGCGCAGCTCGGCGACGGCCGCCGCGAAGTCCGGATGCACGACCTCGTCGGTCGACTGCTCGATGTCGCGCTCGAGCCGTGCGAGCAGCTCGGCGGACGCCGCATCCGACTCCGCCCGTCGGCGCAGGTAGAGGAGCGGGAGCGTCGGCACGCCCGCCCGCAGGTCGGTGCCCGCCGCCTTGCCGGTCTTCTCGATCGCGCCGGAGAGGTCGATGACGTCGTCGACGAGCTGGAAGGCGACGCCGATCCGCTCGCCGAACTGCTTCACCGGCTCGCGGTACTCCTCGGGGGCGTCGGAGAAGATGACCCCGACGAGGCCCGCGAGCGAGATGAGCGATCCGGTCTTGTCGGACAGCACCTCGAGGTAGTGCTCGATCGGGTCGTCGCCCGGCTGCGGCCCGATCGTCTCGTGCAGCTGGCCCAGGCACAGCCGCTCGAAGGTGTCGGCCTGGATGGTGAGGGCGCGTTCGCCGAGCGACGCGATGAGCTTCGAGGCGCGCGCGAACAGCAGGTCGCCGGTGAGGATCGCGACCGAGTTGCCCCAGACGGTCTGCGCCGACGGGACGCCGCGACGCAGTTCCGCCTCGTCCATGACGTCGTCGTGGTACAGCGACGCGAGGTGGGTGATCTCGACGGCCTGCGCCGCCGTGAGCACGTCGTCGTTCGATCCCGATCCGAGCTGCGCGGTGAGCAGGGTCAGCACGGGACGCACCCGCTTGCCCCCGGCATCCAGCAGGTAGCGGGTCGTCACGTCGGCGATCTCGTCGGCGAAGCGCACCTGCTCGACGAGCCGGTCTTCGACGATCGCGAGACCGTTCTCGATGTCGGCGGCGAACTGCCGCTCCTCGCTCGAGGCGAAGAGCTTCTCGCCGAGTCCGAGCGACGAGCTGAGGGTCTTGCTGCGCCGGGCCGGCGGGGCCGGGCTCACGGGGTGCTCGGCTTCGGCTTCGCACGCCCCGCGCCGCGCGCGGTGGCGGCGCGGCCGGTGCGGCGCGCGGGGGCCGTGCGGATCGCGAGATCCTCCGGCTTGCGGCCGCGGTGCAGCGCGACGACGCCGGTCGTGAGATTGCGGTACGCGACCCGGGTGAAGCCGACGCCGCGGATCCACTGCGTCAGCGTCTGCTGGTCGGGCCAGGCCTGGATCGACTCGACGAGGTACTTGTAGGCGTCGGGGTTCGACGACGTGATGCCCGCGACGAGCGGGGCGACGACGCGGAGGTAGGCGAAGTAGCCCGCCCGGAGCAGGGCGCGCGGCGGCTTCGAGAACTCGCACACGACGATGCGGCCGCCCGGCTTGAGCACGCGGTACATCTCGGCGAGCGCGACCTTCGGGTCTTGCACGTTGCGCAGGCCGAACGAGATGGTGACGGCGTCGAACTCGTCGTCGCCGAACGGCAGCTTCATCGCGTCGGCCTCGCGGAACTCGAGGTGCGGATGCTTGCGCTCGGCCTCGGCGATCATCGCGGCGGAGAAGTCGACGCCGACGACGGTCGCGCCCGCCTTCGCCAACGGCACGGTCGACGTGCCGGTGCCGCACGCGATATCGAGGATGCGCTCGCCCGGCTTCGGATCGATCGCCTTCGTGGTCGCGATGCGCCAGAGGATCGCGTTGCCCGCGCTCAGCACCGTGTTGGTGCGGTCGTACCCGGCGGCGACGTCGTCGAACATGCCGGACACCTCATCCGGGTCCTTGTTCAGGTCCGCCGTGCTCACTTGATCCATCCTACGCAGGGCGGACGCCTCGGGTCCGGCGTGGGTGCCGCGAGGAGCCTAGGCTGGAGGTGTGACGGACCTCACCGTCGAAACGCGCCGGATCGACCCGGTCCCTTCGCTCATCCCGTACGCCGACCCCGGTCGACCGCTGCTGTTCCTCCGCCGGTCCGACGGCATCGTCGGTCTCGGCGAGGCGCTGAGGCTCGAGTTCCGCGGACCGACGCGCATCCAGGATGCCGCCGCCGCCTGGCGCGACGTCGCCGCCTCCGCCGCGGTCGACGACGACGTGAAGGTACGAGGCTCGGGACTCGTCGCCTTCGGCGCCTTCGCGTTCGACGACGCCTCCTCCCGCGCGAGCGTGCTCATCGTGCCGCGCGTCGTCGTCGGCCGTCGCGACGGCGTCGGCTGGATCACGCGCGTCAACGGCGCCGACGATCCGGTCACCGCCTCGCCACTCGGCGCGGAGTACCGCCTCTCGCTGCACCCCGGCGCGCTCGGCGCCGACGGGTATCGGGATGCCGTCCGCACCGCCGTCGCGCGCATCCTGGCGGGCACCGGAGGGGCCGAGCGCCTGCAGAAGGTCGTGCTCGCGCGCGACCTCACCGCGCACGTGCCCGAAGGCGCCGACCTCCGGCGCGTGCTGCTCGAGCTCGCGCTCGGCTACCCCGACACCTGGACCTTCGCCGTCGACGGCCACCTCGGCTCGAGCCCCGAGACGCTCGTGCGGGTGACGGAGGGCGAGGTGACGTCGCGCGTGCTCGCCGGCAGCCACGCCCGCGGCTCGGATGCCGAAGCGGATGCCGCGGCCGCCACCGAACTCGCGACCTCACCGAAAGACCTCGACGAGCACCGTTTCGCCGTCGAGAGCGTGTTGCGTGCCCTCCGCCCGCACGGCCCCGGCATCACGGCCGACGAGATGCCGTTCACCCTCAAGCTGCCCAACCTCTGGCACCTCGGCAGCGATGTGCACGGACGGCTCTCCGACGGCTCGGGCGCCCTCGACCTCGTCGCGGCCCTGCATCCCACCGCCGCCGTCGCGGGCACCCCGACGCGCACGGCGCTCGAGGTCATCCGCGAGCTGGAGCCCTTCGACCGCGGCCGTTACGCGGGCCCGGTCGGCTGGGTCGACGCCTCGGGCGACGGCAAGTGGGCGATCTCGCTGCGCTCCGCCGAACTCGCCGCCGACGGCACCCTGACCGCCTTCGCGGGAGCGGGCATCGTCGCCGAGTCCGACCCCGACCGCGAGTTCGCGGAGACGAAACTCAAGTTCCGCCCCATCGTCGAAGCCTTCGGCTGAACCCAAACCCTCGCGGGTTGAGGAGCGCCCGCCGCAGGCGGACGCGTCTCGAAACCCCTCATCTGGGTTGCTTGTCCGGGGTTTCGAGACGCGTCGCGCTGCGCGCGGCGCTCCTCAACCCGCGGGGCGGCCTAGGTCGCGGCGAGCCGCTTCTTCTCCACCTCGACGTCGAACGTCGCCGGCGGCCACTCGAGCCGCAGGCCGCGCAGAGCGTCGAGCAGCAGCTGCTGCACCGCGAGCCGGGCGTACCACTTGCGGTCGGCAGGCACGACGTACCAAGGCGCGGCGTCGGTCGAGGTGCGCGTGATCGCGAGCTCGTACGCCTCTTGATAGGCCTCCCAGTACTGACGCTCGTCGACATCCCCCGGGTTGTACTTCCAGTGCTTGTCGGCGCGCTCGAGCCGCTCGGCGAGGCGGGCCTTCTGCTCGTCCTTCGAGATGTGCAGCATCACCTTGATCACCGTGGTGCCGCCGGCGACGAGCGACTCCTCGAACTCGACGATCTCGGGATACCGCGACTCCACCTCGTCGAGCGTCGACAGCCCGCGCACACGGTGGATGAGCACGCTCTCGTACTGCGACCGGTCGAAGACGCCGATCATCCCGGGGGCCGGAACGCGACGGCGGATGCGCGCGAGAAAGTGCTCCGCCTCCTCTTCGGGCGTCGGGCGCTTGAAGGCGGCGATCGCGACGCCCTGCGGGTCGACCGAGCCGACGACGTGTTTCACGATGCCGCCCTTGCCCGCGGTATCCATCGCCTGCAGCACGAGCAGCACGCGGCGGGTGTCGCCTCCGCTGCGCGACGCGGCGAAGAGCTGCTCCTGCAGATCGGCGAGCTCCTCGGCCCCGGCCGCGAGAGCCTCCTCGCCCGCAGCCTTGTCGCCGTCGAAGCCGGGCGTGCCGGAGGTGTCGACGCCGGCGAGGTCGATGCCGGGTCGGGCGCGCAGCAGGCTCGCGATCTCGGAAGCGGGGGTCTCGGGCACGCTCATGCGCCGACCCTACGACCGTCAGCGTGCGAGCGGAACCTCGATCATCACGCGGGCACCGGATGCCGAGAGCGCGTCCTCGAGCTCGCCGCGCGTCGCGGCGCGACGGTACTCCCAGCCGTAGGCAGCGGCGAGAGCCGCGAGGTCGATCGCGTGCGGCGTGTACAGCACGCGATCGAAGAGCTCCGGTTCGGCGGTCCCCGCGACCTCGAGCGCGTCGAAGATCGTGCCGCCGCCGTCGTTGCCGACGATCACCTGCATCGGAGCGACCGGCTCGCCGAGTGCGGGCGCGAGCGAGCCCGCGTCGTGCAGCAGGGCGAGGTCGCCGAGCAGCACGCGCGTGACGCCCGGCCGCTCCGGGGAGCCCGCGGCGGCGGCGAGCGCGATCCCGGTCGCCGTGGCGATCGTGCCGTCGATGCCGGCGAGGCCCCGGTTGGCGAGCACGGGGATGCGCTTGCCCATCGCGACGCGGTCGAGGTCGCGCACGAGCCGGGATGCCCCCAGCACGAGCCGGTCGTGCGGCCAGGTGATCGCCCACACGGCTTCCGCGAGCATCCGACGCGTGACGGGTTCGCGCAGGCGCTCGAGCTGCACGCGCGCGAACTCGGCGCGCTCAAGCCGGTCGTCGCCGACGGAGACCGCGGAGGCTTCCTCGACGGCGAGCAGCTGCCGCGACGCGTGCACCCACGGTCCGACCCAGGCCCGCGACTCGGGATGCGGTGGCCCCGTCACCACCACCCCGGGAACGTGGCGCGCCCGGCGACCGGGGTCGTAGGCATCCCGTTCGGGTCCGCGGATCGTGACGACCTCGACGTCGGGGCGCTCGAGCAGTGCCGGTACCTCCCGACTGAGGGTGGGATGCCCGAACACGACCGCGCGCTCGATGCGGTCGCCGAAACCCGGCTCGCGCAGCAGCTCGCGGTAGGCGGGCACGAGGTTCGGGCCGAAGCGCGCGCCGCTCGCGACCTCGGCGAGCAGCGGGGCACCGAGCTCGCGCGCCACCTCCTCGGCGCGCTCGCCCGCCCCGGTGCCGGCGACGACCACCGTGAGCGCACCGGGGTGAAGCACCGCGGGGTCGCTCGCGACCGGGTCCGCCGACCACACCCCGGGGCTCACCTCGGGGACGGGCACGACCGACGACAGCGGTTCGCGCAGCGCGAGGTTCACGTGCACGGGCCCGGTGATCCCGGCGAGCACGGCGGTCGCGAGGTCGACGGCGCCGTCCGCCGACGAGGGGGCGGGGACATCCCAGTCGCGACGCACCGCGCTGCCGAAGATGCCGCGCTGCACGGTCGCCTGGTTGGCTCCGATGCCGAGCAGCTCCGCCGGCCGGTCGGCGGTGACGACGACGAGTGGCACGCCCGAGTGCGACGCCTCGAGCACGGCGGGCAGCAGGTTGGCGACGGCCGTGCCCGACGTCGTCACGATCGGCACGGGGATGCGGGATGCGAGGGCGAGGCCGAGCGCGAGGAAGGCCGCCGAGCGTTCGTCGATGCGCACGTGGAGCCGCAGGAGCCCCTTCCGCTCGAACTCGGCGGCAGCGAGGGCGAGGGCCTGCGACCGGGAGCCGGGGCAGAGCACGAGGTCGCGCACCCCGCGACGGACGAGCTCACCCAGGAAGGCGACGGAGAACTCGCTCGCGGGCGAGGGCTCCGCGTCAGTCTTTCGGCTTGCCGTCATCGTCGAGGTCGCGGAGCTCCCGCTCGAGCTGCTCGATCCGGTCCTCCATCGCCTGCTCGCGGCCGAGGCGGTTGAGGAACGCGGGGTCGTCGTCGGGGGCGATGGGGCCGCGACGGGCCGGGCTTCCCGCGTCGCGGAGGCGAACGCGACCGACCGCGAGCCAGAGCACGCCGCCGACGACCGGCAGCAGGACGGCGAGCGCGATCCAGGCGGGCTTGGGCAGACCGCGCACGCGGCTGCGATCCATGAGCACGATGTCCACGACCGTGAAGATCATGAATGCGAGCACGAGGAGCAGCACCGGGATCAGCCTCGTCATGCCCTGATTCTAGGCAGTCCGGCACCCCGTTCCCTGGGGTTGCGCTCGACGGTCGCCTCAGGCTCGCGGCCTAGACTGTGCGGGTGCGTGCCTGGGTGATCTACTCCGTCGTGCGCGTGCTCGTCTTCGCCGTGCCGCTCGGCATCCTCATGGCGATCGGATTCGAATGGTGGATCGCCGCGCTCATCGCCGCCGCCGTCGGCTTCTGCGTGTCGTACATCTTCCTGCGTCCGCTGCGCGATCAGGTCGCCGCGCAACTCGCGGAGTCGCGCGGCGCCGCCGCCGAGGCGAAGACGCGCACCGACGAGGATGCCGAAGACGCCCGCTGAACGTCTCTAGGCGATCGCGCCCGGCAGGGCGATGGCGACCGCGAGGCCGAGGCCGTAGAGGAGCGTCGTCAGGAGCGTGAGCTTCATGACCAGCACCCACTCGCGCGCGGTCCTGCCCGTCACCGCGATGAGCAGCGCGGGAAGCGCCGCGACGCCCGCGAAGTACACGAACGGCGCGTAACCCGTGCCCGTGCTCGGCTCGTAGAACAGCGCGAAGAACGCGAGGATGCCGAACGGCACGAGCAGCAGCACGACGTACAGCGCGCGCGAGCCGCGGTCGCCGAGCAGCACCGCGAGGGTGCGCTTGCCGTGCACCTTGTCGCGCTCCCGATCGCGCGCGTTGTTGGCGACGAGCACCGCACAGGCGAGCGCGCCCGCCGCGACACCGGCGAGCCAGGCCTCGATGTTGACGTCGAGCACCTGCACGTACATCGTGCCCGCGACAGGGACGATGCCGAAGAAGACGAACACCGCGACCTCGCCGAGCCCGAGGTAGCCGTACGGACGGCGGCCGCCCGTGTAGAACCACCCGGCGGCGAGGCACAGCGCCCCGGCCGCGAGCAGCCACCACTGCTCGGTGCGCCAGACCAGCACGGCCCCCGCCACGGCGGCGAGGCCGAAGAAGACGAGGGCGACGACGAGCACGGTGCGCGGCTTCGCGCGGCCCGAGCCGACGAGGCGCTCGGGTCCGACGCGGTCGCGGTCGACGCCGCGCACCCCGTCGGAGTAGTCGTTGGCGTAGTTGACGCCGATCTGAAGGAACACCGCGACGCCGAGCGCGAGCAGCGCACGCACCCAGTGGTCGTACCAGTTCTCCATCACCTGGGCGGCGGCCGCGGTGCCCAGGGCGACGGGCACGATCGCGAGCACGAGCGTCTGCGGGCGCGCTCCCGCGATCCAGGTGCCGAGCGTCGCCGGCTTGACCGCCTGGAGCTTGCCGGCGGTCTTGACCTTCGCCTTCGGCGGGATCGGCCGGTTCTCCTGCATCTTCGCGGCCATCTTGGCGCGGGGGATCGGTCGCTGCTGCTTCGCCACGGCTCGACCCTATTGCCTCCGACCGCGAGGGGTCGCCTTTGTGGCCTTCGTCACCCCGCCAGAGGCCCCAACGTGACCCCTCGGCATCACCTCGCGGCGGCTTCGGCCTGGGCGGTCAGGCTCACCCGATCCGGTTTGCCGTTGGGCAGGTACGGGATGCCGCTCACGCGGCGAAAGCGGGGACGGGCGGCCGGTCCGAGGGCCGCTTCGATCGCGGCGGTGGCGGGTGCGGTGTCGTGGTCGTCGGTGATGAAGGCGACGGGTGCCTCGCCCCAACGCTCATCGGCTCCCCTCACGACGACGGCCCCGGGGAACCCGTGGTCGTGCAGCAGCCTCTCGACGGCGCCGAGGGAGACCTTGATGCCGCCGGAGATCACGACATCGTCGCGGCGGCCGCTGATCGAGAGGCGTTCGCCATCCCACGCGCCCGCGTCGGCGGTGCGGAACCACGTCATCCCCTCCTCGTGGAGGAAACGTTCGGCGGTGAGTGCCTCGTCGCCGAGGTAGCCCTCGGCGAGCGTCGGCCCGCCCAGCTGCACCTCGCCGTCGACGACGCGCACGTGCGTCTGTCCGATCGGCACACCGTCGTAGACGCACCCGCCGCTCGTCTCGCTCGACCCGTAGGTTCTCGTCACGGCGACCCCGGCATCCCGAGCCCGCTGCAGCACGGGAGCGGCGAGCGCCTGGCCGCCCACGAGCACGCGGTCGAAGCGGGCGAGTGCCGCGGTCGCCGCCGGGTCGTCGAGCAGCCTCGCGAGCTGCGCCGGTACGAGCGACGTGAAGCGTTCGGGGAGTTCGAGGCGCGCCGCGGCGTCGACGAACGCGGCGGCCGTGAAGTGGTCGCCCTCGACGACGACCGGCTCGGTCTCGGCGGCGAGGGAGCGCACGAGCACGTTGATCCCCGCGATGTAGTGGGTCGGCAGGGCGAGCAGCCACTGGCCGGGACCGCCGAGCGCCGACTCGCTCGCCGCGGCGCTCGCAAGCAGGGCATCGGCGGAGAGCGCGACCCGTTTGGGTGCGCCGGTCGAGCCGCTCGTCTCGACGACGACGGCGACTCGCTGCGGCACCTCGGCGGGGAGCTCCGCGGTGGGTGCTCCGACGAGGATCGCGTCGCCCCCGCCGAGTGCCCCCCGGAGCGCCGGCAGCACGCCCTGCCCCGGGCTCACCGTGCGGAGGCGGCGCATCGGCTCAGGTTCCGCTCATCGTCAGAACGGCCAGGAGTAGGGCGACCAGTCTGGCGGGCGCTTCTCGAGGAACGCGTCGCGGCCCTCCTGCGCCTCATCGGTGCCGTAGGCGAGGCGGGTGGCCTCCCCGGCGAGCACCTGCAGCCCGACCATCCCGTCGTCGGTCGCGTTCATCGAGAACTTGAGCATGCGGATCGCCGTCGGGCTCTTGCCGAGGATCGTGTGCGCCCACTCGAGCGCCGTGCTCTCGAGTTCCTCGTGCGGCACGACGGCGTTGACGGCGCCGCGCTCGTAGGCGCGCTCCGCGGAGTACTCCTGGGCGAGGAAGAACACCTCGCGCGCGAACTTCTGCCCGACCTGCTTCGCGAAGTACGCGCTGCCGTAGCCGCCGTCGAACGAGCCGACGTCGGCATCCGTCTGCTTGAACCGGCCGTGCTCGCGACTCGCGATCGTGAGGTCGCAGACGATGTGCAGCGAGTGGCCGCCACCCGCCGCCCAGCCGGGTACGACGGCGATGACGACCTTGGGCATGAACCGGATGAGCCGCTGCACCTCGAGGATGTGCAGCCGTCCGCCCCCGCTCGGTGGTCGAGTAGTCGGCGCAGCCGACGTGTCGAGACCCCCCTCGTCGTACTCGTACCCGCCCTTCCCCCGGATGCGCTGGTCGCCGCCCGAGCAGAACGCCCACCCGCCGTCCTTCGGCGACGGCCCGTTGCCGGTGAGCAGCACCACGCCGATGCGCGGGTTGCTCGCGGCATCCGTCAGGGTGCGCAGCAGCTCGTCGACGGTGTGCGGGCGGAACGCGTTGCGCACCTCGGGGCGGTCGAACGCGATGCGTGCGACGCCGCCGGTGGTGTCGTGGTGGTACGTGAGGTCGGTGAGGTCGTCGAAGGCGGGCACGTCGACCCAGGCCGCGGGGTCGAAGAGCTCCGACACTCCGGCGGTGGGCATCAGACGCTCCCGACCGCGTCGAGGCCGTGCAGCAGCACGAGCGGGTTGCCGAGGACGCCGACGGCGAGTCCGGCGATCCCGGCACCGCGGTCCCAGTTGCCGATGATCGCGACGACGCCGCCGAGTACCGCGAGGACGCTCGCCCCGATCGCGGTCCAGGCCGCCCCGATGGCGAACTCGAACGCTCCGGTCTGCGTCGCCGCGACGCCGGCGGCGACGGCGAGGGGGGTCAGGATGCCGCAGGCGAGCGCCGCCCGTCCGGGCCAGCGCGGGCGCACCCGGGGGGCGACCTCGAGGGTCGGGTCGACGGCATCGGTCACGGGTCGAGCCTAGTTCGCCGTCTCAGTTGCAGACTGCTCCGGGAAGACGGAGCAATGTGCAACTAAGGCGACAGAACCTACCCGAACACCGACGCGAGCCAGGCCCAGAAGAGGGTGCTGCCGGCGAGGGCGAAGACCAGGCCGAAGAAGCCGAGGCCCCGACCGACGCCCGCGATGAGGGCGATCAGGGCGAAGAAGATCGCCACCACCGAGAACGGGGAGGCGAGCGCGACGAGCACCGCGGCGCCGAAGAAGCCGCCGGCGAAGAACAGGATGGCGGCGAGCATCCCGATCCAGAAGGCGGCGCGACCCGCCCACTTCGGCGGCTTCCGCCCGGGTGCGACGCGGGAGTCGCTGCGCCAGAACTCCATGAGCGTCGGGGCTTTCAGCTGCCGCATCGGCTGCACGGGCGTGGAGTTGACGAGGAATCCCGTCGCCGGCGCGTGACCGGGTTGCGAGTAGCCGGGCGTCTGGCCGGGCTGCGGGATGCGGAGCCGCGAGTAGCCCGGAGTCGGCTGCTGGCCGCCGGGAGGCTGAAGGCTCATGCCGCATCCTCTCTGCTCGCGTGCGGTCAGCCTACCGAGCACACTGGGGTGATGGGAGCCTCACCGGATGCTCGCGAGCTGCGCTCGGTCGCGCACGTCGTCGCGCTGCCGCTCGCCACGCGGTTCCGCGGCATCGAGGTGCGCGAGGCGCTCCTGCTGCGCGGTCCGTCGGGCTGGAGCGAATTCTCGCCGTTCACCGAGTACTCCGACGAGGAGTCGGCGACCTGGCTCGCGGCGGCGCTCGACTACGGCTGGGGCGCCGAGCCGGAGCTCGTGCGCGAGGTCATCCCGGTCAACGCGACGCTCCCGGCGGTGCCGCCGGAGTACGTCGACGAGGTGCTCGACCGCTTCGGCGCGACCCGCACGGTGAAGGTCAAGGTCGCCGAACGCGGCCAGACCCTCGCCGACGATGTCGCCCGCGTGCGGGCGGTGCGCGAGCGGCTCGGCCCCGCGGGACGCATCCGGGTGGATGCCAACGGCGGCTGGAACGTCGACGAGGCCGAGCGCGCGGCGCACGAGTTGAGCCCGTTCGACCTCGAGTACCTCGAGCAGCCCTGCGCGACCGTGCCCGAGCTCGCGGAACTGCGCGCCCGGCTGCACGACTGGGACCTGCCGATCGCCGCCGACGAGAGCGTGCGCAAGGCCGCCGATCCCCTGCTCGTCGCGCGCGAGGGCGCCGCCGACCTGCTCGTCGTGAAGGCCGCACCCCTCGGCGGGATCGCCGCAGCGCTGCGCATCGTCGCGGCGTCGGGCCTCCCCGCCGTCGTCTCGAGCGCCCTCGACACCTCCGTCGGTCTCGCGATGGGCGCCCGCCTCGCCGCCGCCCTGCCCGACCTCGACTTCGACTGCGGCCTCGGAACCGCCGCGCTGCTCGCCGCCGACGTCGCCGCGCATCCGCTGCTGCCGCGGGAGGGCCGCATCCCGGTCGACCGCGTCGACGCCGACCCCGACCTGCTCGACCGCTGGGCCGCCCCGCCCGAGCGCCGCAACTGGTGGCTCGCCCGTCTGGAGCGCTGCCGGGAGCTGCTCCCCTAGACGAACGAGTTTTGTCGAGTTAGTTGCACATTGCCGCGTACTCCCGGGACGTTCTGCGACTGCGACCGCGTCGACCGCTCGGCTCGTTCGTCGAACTTCGGCCGTGATTCGCACCCTCAGTTGCAGACTGCTGCGGGAGTACGCGGCAATGTGCAACTAACTCGACAAAAGTGTCGCCCGTCTACAGCCCCGAGTAGGCGTGCAGACCGGTGAAGAACAGGTTGACGACGGTGAAGTTGAAGAGCACCGCCGCGAAGCCGACGAGGGCGAGGATGGCGGAGCGCGACCCGCGCCAGCCGCGCGTCGCGCGGGCGTGGATGTAGCCGGCGAAGACGACCCAGATCACGAAGGTCCAGACCTCCTTCGTGTCCCAGCCCCAGTAGCGACCCCACGCGCGTTCGGCCCAGATGGCGCCGAAGATGAGCGTGAACGTCCACAGCACGAAGCCGATGACGTTGACCCGGTAGGCGAGGGTCTCGAGCACGGTCGAGCCGGGCAGCGTCGTGAGGAACCGTGCCCGCTTCAGCCCGCCGGCCTCCCGCCGCGACTGCATCAGCTGCGTGATCGACAGCCCCGCGCCGAGCGCGAAGAACCCGGTCGCGAGGATGGCGACGAGCACGTGCACGACGAGCCACGCCGAGTCGAGGGCCGGCGGTAGCGGCACGACGTCGACGTAGAGGTTGCGCGTGGCGAGCACGAGCAGCAGCACGGCGAGGCCGGTGACGAACGTGCCGAGGAAGCGCAGGTCTTTCCAGAGGTTCGCGAACACGAAGACGCCGACGATGATGCCCGTGCCGGTGAGCGCGAACTCGAACATGTTGGCCCACGGCACGCGCTCGGCGGCGACCCCGCGCAGGATGATCGCGGCGACGTGCACGACCCAGGCGACGATGGTGAGCGCGAAGCCGACCCGAGCGTTGCGGCTGGGTCGCGGGGTCTCGACGGTCGGCGGGGCCGGAGGCGCGTCGACGAGCACCGCGGTCGACCCGTTCAGTTGAGTCGCGGATGCCGTGGTCGCCTTCGCGGGAGCCACCGACGAGCGCTTCGCGAGGTCGAGCATGAAGACGACGAACGCGCCGAGGTAGACCGCGGCGGCCGAGTACACGCCGACGAGCGACCAGGCGGCGAGGGTCTCGGGAGTCATGAGGGCATCCTAATCTCGGCGCCCGGCGAGGGCTTCCGCATGGTCGCGCGCGAGGTCGGCGACCGCGGCCTCGAGCGTCGGGTCCTCGCCGCGGGCGAGACCGGCGTACTCCAGCCGGGTGCCGCCGTCGCCCGCGGTCGCCTTGATCCACATCCGCCGTCGCGGGATGAAGAGGCTCGTGAGCAACCCGCCGACGGCGGCGAGCGCGAAGCCGAGCACCCACACCTGCGCGGGGTCGTGATGGATGTCGAGGCCGACGTAGTTCGTCACCGCCTCGAGCTCGATCGTGCCCATCCCGTCGGGGAGGTCGACGGTGTCGCCGACCTGGAGCACGAGCGGCTCGGCGCGGCCCGCGAGCTCCTCCATCTCGGAGGTGTCGAGCGTGTAGACGTTGCCGCCGCTGCCGTCGACGAGGCCGAGGTCGCCGCGGTAGACGGTGAGGGTCAGCAGGGCGTCGTCGCTCAGCACCGGCGCGAACGAGGTGAGCAGCCCGCCCCCGGCGTCGACCGCCCCGCCGGGGTAGAAGAACCCCTGCAGACCGAGCTCGTCGGAGAGGCCGTCGGGCACCTTGATGACTCCCGTGCTCGACAAGTTGGCGTCGATCGCGAGGAACGGCACGGCCTGCCGGAAGACCTCGGTGCCGTCGGGGTCGCGCACGGTCACGACCGGGGCGTACCCGTTCGCGAGGAGGTAGACCGACGTGCCACCGACGTCGAGCGGCGAGTTCACCTTGAGCGTCTGCTCGACCCAGTCGCCGCCGCGCTCACGCACGCTGATCGTCGCGTCGTAGTCGAGGGGATGCCAGGTGCGCGCCTGCGCGTCGAGCTCGTAGGTGCCCGTGAAGTCGTCGAGCCGCAGTGCGTAGGGGTCGAGCGGGGGGTTGTCGGCGTCGACCCACGCGCCCGGGTAGAACGAGTCGTAGTCGGCGAGGATGTTGACGAACGGCTCGCCCTGGATGAGCAGCCGCTGCCCGTTGTAGCCGAAGCCGCCGCCCACCGCGACGGCCGCGAGAACGCCGACGAGCGCCGTGTGGAAGATGAGGTTGCCCGTCTCGCGGAGGTACCCGCGCTCCGCCGAGATCGAGTCTCCGTAGCGCTCGACGCGGTAGCCCTGCCCCTTGAGCACCTTCCGCGCGCTCTCGACGGCCGTCTCCGCACCCGCCGCCGTCGTGCCCTCGGTGTACCCGACGAGCCGCGCCAGGCGGGCGGGCGTCTTCGGCGGGCGCGATCGCATCGCGTCGAGGTGGTGCTTGGTGCGCGGCAGGATGCAGCCGATGAGCGAGACGAACAGCAGCAGGTAGATCGCCGAGAACCACGGCGACGAGAAGGTGGAGAACACCCCGAGGGAGTCGAGGATCGCGAAGCCCTCAGGGTCGCGCGCGCGGAACTGCAGCACGCCGTTCGGGTCGGAGGAGCGCTGCGGCACGAGCGAGCCGGGTACCGCGGCGAGCGCGAGCAGGAGTAGCAGCACGAGGGCCGTGCGCATGCTCGTGAGCTGCCGCCAGACGAAGCGTGCGAAACCGACGAACCCGAGCCGGGGCAGCTCGGGGCCGCCGTCGGGGTCGGGCGCGTCGGCGGGGTCGGCGGAGATGGCGTCAGAGGGCCGGAACGAAGCCATTGATCACCGCCTGGAAGTTCGACATCAGGAGGTTCCAGACCCCGGTGACGAGCAGCAGGCCGACGAGGATGAGCAGCACGCCGCCGAGGATGTTGACGAGGCGGATGCGCTTCCGGATCCAGGCGATGGCGCCGGTGGCCCAGCCGAAGCCGAGAGCGACGAGCAGGAACGGGATGCCGAGCCCGAGCGAGTAGACGATCGCGAGCAGCACGGCGCGTGCGGGATCGAAACCGGAGACGAGGAACACCGTCGCCATCGTCGGGCCGATGCACGGCGTCCAGCCGATCGCGAACACGATGCCGAGCAGCGGCGCCCCGAGCAGCCCCGTGCGCGGCTGCCACGCGGGTTTGATCGTGCGCTGCAGGAAGGTCACCTGTCCGATGAAGACGAGGCCGAGCAGGATGACGACCACCCCGCCGATGCGCTGCAGCAGCTCGCCGTACTCGAGGAAGAAGCGCGCGGTCGTGGCGCCGAGGAAGTTGACGACGACGAACACGACCGTGAAGCCGAGGATGAAGAGCAGCGCCCCGAGCACGAAGCGGCTGCGCTTCTTCTCGGCACCGCCCGCGACCCCCGACACGTAGCCGAGGTACCCCGGCACGAGCGGCAGCACGCACGGCGACAGGAACGACAGCAGTCCCGCGGCGAGGGCGATCGGCACGGCGAGCCACAGCCCGCCGTCGGCGACGACGTCACCCACGGCGCGCGCTCACGAGTTCTCGGAGAGCACGTCGTCGAGGATGTCGGCGAGCGTCGTCGGGCTCGGCAGCATCCCCGAGATGCGGGCGGCGACGCGGCCGTCGGCGTCGAGCACGAGTGTCGTCGGCACCGCCGACGGCGGCACGTCGCCCGCGAAGGCGAGCATGACGTCTTTCGTCGACACGTCGAGGATCGAGTCGTACGTGACCCCGAAGTCGCGCTCGAACGTCGACGCGGTCTCGGTCGAGTCGCGCGTATTGACGCCGAGGAACAGCACGCGGTCGGCGTACTCGACGTTCACCGCCTCGAGGTCGGGCGCCTCCTGCCGACACGGCGGGCAACCGGCGTACCAGAAGTTGAGCACCACGACGCCGTCGAGCGACGAACTCGCGACGGTGTCGCCGTCGACCGTGTCACCGCCCCACTCGGGCACCTCGACGCGATCGGCGGCCGGGATGAGAAGCACCGACCCGTCACCGGAGATGTACCCGCCGGTGTTCTCCCCCGCGATGCCGTCGGTCGACGTGCATCCGGCGAGCAGCAGGAGGCCGGCCGCAGCGACCGAGATGAGACGACGCATCACACGGCCCCCGTGTCGATCGCGTCGGCGAGCAACGCGGCCGCGGGCTCGGCGTACGACACCTCGACGAACCTCTCGCCGCGGCGCTCGAGCGTCGTGATGCTCGACAGCGCGCAGCGGCGCTTCGACGGGTTGTGGGCGAGACGCACGCCGGCCACGGTGCGCGCGACCATGACGATCGGCATCTGGTGGCTCACGAGCACGACCTCGCCGCCGTCGTGCTCCTGCCAGTGCGCCGCGATCGCCGCCATCATGCGCGCCTGCACCGAGAGGAACGGCTCGCCCCACGACGGCTTCTGCGGATTGCGCAGGTGCCGCCACAGGTCGGGGCGCCGTGGGAGGTCGCGGCGCATGTTGATGCCCTCGAACACGTTGGTCGGCTCGATGAGCCGCTCGTCGAGTTCCAGCCCGTGACCGAACCGCGAGACCCACGGCGCGGCGCTCTCCTGCGTGCGCTGCAGGGGGCTCGCGACGACGGCCCGGATGTCATGGCCGGCCAACGAGGCGGCGGCGAGTTCCGCCATCCGGTGGCCGCGCTCGCTCAGGCCGTAGCCCTCGATGCGCCCGTAGAGCACGCCCAGGGGGTTCTCGACCTCGCCGTGGCGCACCAGGTGGACTCTCTCCGCAGGCACGGTTCCGAGCTTACGAGCCCACAGGCTGAGGGAATGCCGCGCTGGGGGAACGCCGGTCGACCCGGAACTAGACTCGTCCCCCGTGACGTCACGCACCCTCATCTCCGACCTCGCCGCCGCCCCGGAAGGTCCTGTCCGCGTCGCGGGCTGGGTCGACACGGTGCGCGATCAGAAGAAGGTGCAGTTCATCGTGCTGCGCGACGAGTCGGGCGCGGCGCAGCTCGTCAACCCCGCCGTACGCGAGGGCGACGAGGGCGACCCGACTATCACCTCCCTCATCTCCGGGCTCTCCGCGGGGTCGTTCATCTCCGTCGAGGGCGAGCTCAAGAAGGATGAGCGGGTCAAGCTCGGCGGGCTCGAGGTCAAGATCGGTTCCCTCGAGGTCGTCGGCGCGGCCCTCGACTCGCCGATCGCCGACGACTCGTCGATCGACAAGCGCCTCGACTGGCGCTTCCTCGACCTGCGCCGACCGGAGCAGAACCTCGTCTTCCGTGTGCAGACCACGTTCCTGCACGCGCTGCGCACCTGGTGGGTGGAACACGGCTTCATCGAGATCCACACCCCCAAGCTCATGGCGTCCGCGTCGGAGGGCCGGGCCGAGCTGTTCGAGGTCGACTACTTCGAAGGCAAGGCGTACCTCGCGCAGAGCCCGCAGTTCTTCAAGCAGATGGCCCAGCCCGCGGGCTTCGGCAAGGTCTTCGAGGTCGCCCCGGCGTTCCGCGCCGACCCGTCGTTCACCTCGCGCCACGCGACCGAGTTCATCTCGGTCGACGCCGAGGTCTCGTGGGTCGACTCGCACGAAGACGTCATGCAGATGCACGAGGAGCTCCTCGTCGCCGGCCTCACCGCGGTCAAAGAGAAGCACGGCGACGAGATCCTCGCCGCATTCGAGGTGGAGGTGACGGTTCCCACGACGCCGTTCCCGCGCATCCCGCTCGCCGAGGCGAAGGAGATCGTCGCGAAGCGCGGGTACACCGTGCCTCGCAACGACGCCGACATGGACCCGGAGGGCGAGCGCCAGATCGCCGCCTACGTGAAGGAGGAGTACGGCCACGAGTTCGTGTTCCTCACCGACTACGCCTCGAGCATCCGGCCGTTCTACCACCGCCGCCATGCGGACGACGCGGGGCTCACCAACTCGTACGACCTCATCTTCAACGGCGTGGAGATCTCGACCGGCGCCCAGCGCGAGCACCGCATCGACGTGCTCGTCGAACAGGCGAAGGAGAAGGGCCTCGACCCCGAGGAGCTCGGCTTCTACCTCGACTTCTTCCGCTACGGCGTCCCGCCGCACGGCGGGTTCGGCATGGGACTGCAGCGCGTGCTCATGCTGCTGCTGCATCAGCCGTCGATCCGCGAGGTCACCTACCTGTTCCGCGGCCCCAACCGCCTCACACCCTGAGGTACGGGGCGGTCAGCTGTTCTTCGCCGACTGCCGGTCGCCGCCCGCTCCGCCCACTTCGTCGGGCAGCTCGGCCACCGGCACGATGACGACGTCGTCGAGCTTCCAGTCCAGGTCGGCGACGCGCGTGCGGGCGTCGATGAGCTGCTCGAGCGACGGGGCCCTGCCGCGTCGGGGGACGACGAAGGCCTCGACGTGGAAGACGTGCCCCTCGTCGCGCGCGCGCACCCCGGCCTGATCCACCCAGCGCAGGCCCCGGAGCAACTCCTCGACGCGACCGATCAGCGGATGCGGGTCAGCGTCGTCGTATCCCATCGCGCGCCGGTCCGCGAGGTCGACGACCGCGGATCGGAGGTTCTTCACGCCGTCCCACACGATGCTGCCGGAGATGAAGAGTGCAGCGGCGGCATCCGCCCACCACAGGCCGAGCCCGATGCCGCCGACCCCCACGATCGACCCGGCAGCCGTCATCCAGTCCGCCTTGTTCATGTCGGCGTCGGCGTAGAGCACTTTGTCGTGCAGCTGTTCGGCCAGCCGCATCTTCTTGCGACCGAGGATGGCCGGGATCGGGATGGTCAGCGCCATCACGGTCATCATCGCCCAGCCCGACCAGAACGTCACGCCGAAGAGGCTCATGACTCCGATCGGAGGATGCTCGCCACTCAGCAGCCCGGAGGCGGCGTCGACCAGGAGGAACCCGCCCATCGACAGCAGCGCGAGCGCCGCCACGAGGTGACCGATGCCGACCGAGCGGTGCAGTCCGTACGGGTAGACGCGGCTCGGCGGCTTGTTGACGATGCGCACCGCGACGAGGAATGCGATCGGCGGAGCGAGCGAGAGCAGGTCCTCCGCCCACGCGGTGCGCATCGCCTGCGAGTTGCCCATGACGAGGAACACCACCGGGATGGCCACGGCAAGGAAGCCGAGCGTCGCCCACTCGAGCCGCTTCGCGCGCCTCAGCGCCTCCTGCTCCTCCGCGGGAAGCTCGGTGCGCCCGAACCGCCGGCTCATCCGCCACCGCCCGACTCGAGCAGGAACTCCTCGAGCGCGACGAGGAACCGGTTCTCGCCCATCCGCACGAGCATGACGTGCTTCTGCGGCGTGCCGTCGGTGCCCGGAGCCTCGAGGTAGGGCACCGTCATCGCCGCGCGGTCGGTCCACGGAGTGGCGTCGGTGAAGCCGCCGATCACGACGTCGAGCTCGCCGCGCTCGAGGGACTCGACGAGCGACTCCTCGTTGCCGACCGTCCACACGATCTCGGCGTCGAGCGTCGCCGCGAAGTCGTCGAGGAGTGCCGGCTCGTCGCCGTTCGGATCGTCACCAGCCGTCACGACGACCCATGGATCGTGGTACGTCGCGCCGACCCGAAGCACGTCGCCGCGCACGCGGTCGAGCGTCCCCTCCGGATCGGAGGGGACGCTGATCCCGCACGCCGCGAGCAGCGTCAGCGCGAGCATCGCGATGACGAGCGGCCTGCTCCCTCTCAGCACGCTTCGAACCTAGATCGCTCGACGCCGTCGCCGAAGGGGTTGCGCTCAGCGCCGGATGCGCCCCGTAGGCTGCCGGGCATGAGCGACGAGAAGCCTCCCGCCGTCCCGCAGCCCGACGGACCGCCGCCGATTCCCGGCGTCGAGATCTTCGACGTCGCCGAGGTGCCCGCGGCGGCGGCGCCGCCCTATCCGCTCCCGTCCGGCCCCGCGCTCGCTCATCCCGTGCTCCGCGCGCTCGCGTTCACGATGGACGGCGTCGGCACGGTCGTCGTCACGGTGCTCGCCGTGTTCGCCGGGCTCGGCTCGGCGTACGACCTGGCGTTCTACCCGATCTTCGCGGTGCCGTTCGTCTCGGCCCTGCTCTCGACGGTGCTCACCGCCACGCTCGGGGTGACGCCGTCGAAGGCCATCGTCGGCATCAAGGTCGTGGATGCCGTCACCGGTCGGCCGATCGGCTGGCGGTCGATCCTGCGGAGCCTCGTGATCGTCGCCCCCATCGGCCTGACGTTCCTGGTCGGCTACCTCACGTTGTTCCTGCCCCCGGCGGCCGGTGACGCGTTCTTCGCCGTCGTGCTCCTCCCGCCGCTGGCCGGCTGGGTCACCCTGCTCGTCGTGCTCGCCGTGCGCCCGCAGTACCGGGGGCTGCAGGATCTCGCCGGACGGTCGATCGTCATCCGACGCTGAGGCGCGGGACGCCTCAGCTGAGGTCTTCGAACTTCGCGCCCGCGGCGTTCTTCATGATCGACTCGACGGCGCTCTTCGCGGACGCCTTCGCCGCGTAGTTCTCGCTCACGGCGAGGGTCTGGCCGTTCGCGGCGACGATTCGGAAGAAGAACGGCTGCGTCGCGCTCTTGCCCTTGACGATCTGAAACTTCATGGGTGCGTCCCTTCGAGGGTCCTGACCTGCGCTCAGGTTACGCCCGCCCCGCGTCAGCGGCTAGGCCGCGAAGTCGACGCAGACCCGAGCGGTGACGACCGAGCGCACCCACGCGGCGACCTCGACGTGCGCGGGATGCACCTGGTACGCGTCCAGTGCGGCCGCGTCACGGTAGTCGGAGTCGAGCACGACGTCCCAGTTGCCGTCGGTCTCTCCGAGGTCGGCCCGGATGTCGAGGCGCTCGGTGCCGTCGATGAGCGGCACGAGGGCGCCGAAGCGTTCCACCATCTCGGCGACGACCGCCGCCTTCTCCTCAGCGGTCTCGGCGGCGAGTTTCCAGAGGACGAGGTGACGGATCATGCGAGGGCCTTTCGGAGTCGGTCGGCGTCGACGCGCCAGATGGTGTGCACCCTGTCATCGAGCAGCACGACGGGGATCTCCTCCGCATAGGCGTCGAGGAGGGCAGGATCGTCGAGGATCGACCGCTCCTCGAACGCGACGGCGGGGAACTCCGTCAGCACCTGCGCGACGATCGCGCGCGCGTCGTCGCAGAGATGGCACCCGGGCTTGCCGAGGAGCAGCACGCGGGTCGGGGACACCTCCTCAGAATAGGAGGCGGCTACCCTGGGGGGATGCCCGAGGAGACGCCCGCCGCCCCGAGCCCGCCCCCCGGCGACGATGCAGTCACCGGAGCCCACGAGCTCCCCGTGCCGAGCGACCGCCCGATCATCGCCTTCTTCGACGTCGACAACACGCTCATGCGCGGCACGAGCCTCTTCCACCTCGGACGCGAGGCCTGGGCACGCAAGATCATCGGTTTCCGCGAGATCGCCCGCTTCGCCTGGCACCAGCGTCGGTTCATCTCGGTCGGCGAGAACCAGGACCACCTCGACAACGCTCGCGACCGCGCCCTCGGCCTCGCGAAGGGCCACAAGGTCTCCGACATCACGTCGCTCGCCGAGCACATCTGGCAGCACCGCATCTCGAAGCGCCTCTACCCCGAGACCGTCGGCCTCGCGCAGGAGCACATCGCGAAGGGCCACGAGGTGTGGCTCGTCTCGGCGACCCCCGTCGAGATCGGCGCCGTCATGGCGAAGCACCTCGGCCTGACCGGTGCCCTCGGCACGGTCGTGGAGTCGGTCGACGGCGTCTACACGGGGCGGCTCGTCGGTCACACGCTCCACGCGGAGCGCAAGGCCGTCGCCGCGCGCGACCTCGCCGCGACCGCGAAGGCCGAGCTCGCCGACTGCTGGGCGTACTCCGACAGCCGCAACGACATCCCGCTGCTCGCGATGGTGGGCAACCCGGTCGCGGTGAATCCGGATGCCGAACTCGCCCGCCACGCGGAGGAGAACGGCTGGCCGATGATGCGGCTCACCCCGCGCAGCATCCGCGGTGCGCAGCGTCGCGTGCGCCGCGAAGCCCGCCGCGTGCGACGCAGCGCCCGCCGCTCCTCCGCCCCTTAACGCAGACGGGGGCCGGATGGGCTTCGCGAGTCAATCGGGGTAGGGGTCCCCGCTCTTGACTCGCGAAGCCCGTCCGGGCCCCGACGCACGACTTACTTCTTGTTGCGACGCTGGTGACGCGTCTTGCGAAGCAGCTTGCGGTGCTTCTTCTTCGCCATGCGCTTGCGGCGCTTCTTGATGACGGAGCCCATCGTTCACCTCGATTCGATTCGTCGAGCCCACCCGGGCCCTCATCGAACCGCGGAAATCACAAGGGGCGAGTCTACCCTGCGCGGTGACCCGACACATCCGGGAGTTCTACGGCGGCTGCGACCGCCGACTCCGGGATGCGGTAGGACCGCCCGAAACGCACCGCCGGCAGCTCGCCCGACTTGACCAGTCGGTAGACGGTCATCGTCGAGACGCGCATCATCTCAGCGACTTCGGCGACGGTCAGGAAACGCATGTCGGAGAGTGCTCCTGGCATGTCGCCCCCTGGTGCGGCTGTGGCTGGTGTGACGCGAGTGCGTTCGACCGCTCAGACTAGTCGTCGCTCCGCCGGCGCGGTAGCTTCTCGCTCACGCGCTTCTGGGCGCCCTGCAGCTTCTCTTGCGCGGCCTCGAGGGCGACGCGGGCGTTGTGGGCGGCTTCCGCAGCGACCCGACCGACCCGGTCGCCGGCGTCTGAGCCGGCCCACGCGGCGAAGATCGTGGGCCCCGCCGCGGCGGCACCCGCACCGCCGGTGGCGTCTTCGAGGAACGGCGCGAGCCAGGCGTCGACGACTCCGAGGGGTGCCCGCCGCAGCGCGTAGATGCGCTTACGGCCGTCTTCCCGCACGGTGACGAGTTCCGCATCCCGCAACTGGGCGAGGTGCTTCGACACGGTCGGCTGCGTCGAGCCGAGCTTCTCGACCAGATCGCCGACGGTCGCCTCACCGTCGAGGAGGCGACGCAGGATGTCGCGCCGCGTGCCGTCGGCGAGCACGTCGAAGATGTCGGCCATGCCCCTCAGGGTAGCCGCGCCGCCACGCGAGTAGCATGTGCACCTGTTCCGCAAGAGCAAGGAGAGGGATGCACGCGCGGCCTGTGCAGCAGGACTCCCTCGGCGCCCGCATCCAGGACCGGCTGCGAGATTTCGCCTCCGGAACCCCGGCCCGGTTCGCGGTGCTCGTGTTCGCCACGCTCATCGCGATCTTCACGGTGCTGTTCTCGCTCCCGGTCGCGACGACGTCGGGTACGCGCGCACCGTTGGTCGAGGCGATCTTCACGGCCGTCTCGGTGATCTGCGTTACCGGACTCTCGACGGTCGACATGGCGACCTACTGGTCACCGGTCGGCCACATCTTCGTCTTCGTCGGCGTCGAGATCGGCGGCATCGGCGTGCTGACCGTCGCGTCGATCCTCGGGCTCATCATCAGCCGCAAGCTCGGACTGCGGCAGAAGCTCATGGCGGCGGGCGACGCCAACCCGCTGCGCATCCGCAAGGGCCCCGTCTCCGAGAGCCAGGCGGTGCGACTCGGCGAGACCGGCAGCCTGCTGCTCACCGTGGCGCTGAGTGTCGTCGTGATCGAGCTCTTCGTGGCGGTGCTGATCTTCCCGCGCATGCTGATCGAAGGCGTGCCCCCGCTCGAGGCCGCGTGGGAGTCCATCTACATCGCCGCGATGGCGTTCACTAACACGGGCTTCCTGCCGACGAGCACGGGCCTCGAGCCATACGGCTCCGACTGGTGGTTCCTCGGGGCCCTCATGATCGGCGTGATCTTCGGCGCGATCGGATTCCCCGTGATCTACGTGCTGAGCAAGAACCTGAAGCGGCCCCACCGGTGGTCGCTCCACGTGAAGCTCACCCTCATCACGTTCGCGCTGCTCACCCTCGGCGGCGCCGTCGCGTACCTCCTGCTCGAGTGGGACAACCCCGACACGATGGCCGGGATGGGGTTCGACCAACGAATACTCCAGTCGCTGTTCATCTCGCAGATGGCGAGGTCGGGCGGCTTCGCGACGCTCGACATGTCGCAGCTCGACGGCTCGAGCCTGCTCATCACCGACATGCTCATGTTCATCGGCGGCGGCTCAGCCTCGACCGCGGGCGGCATCAAGGTGACGACGCTCGCCATCCTGTTCCTCGCCGCGTTCGCCGAGGCGCGGGGCGTCGACGACATGGAGGCGTACAAGCGCCGCGTCCCCCAAGACGTGCTGCGCCTCGCCGTGTCGGTCGTTCTCGGGGGTGCGACCGTCGTCGCGGTGGCGACGATCACCCTCCTGCTGATCACCGACGACGTGCCGCTCGACTACATCCTGTTCGACGTCATCAGCGCCTTCGCGACGTGCGGTCTCACGACCGGCTTCACGGCATCCACGTCGGATGCCGCCCAATACGTGCTCGCGGCGACGATGTTCCTGGGTCGTCTTGGTACCGTGACTCTCGCCGCGGCCCTCGCGGCGAGCACCCGCCGGCAGTTGTTCCGCCGGCCCGAGGAGAGGCCGATCGTTGGTTGAGAAGATCGCGCACGACGCGCCCGTGCTCGTGATCGGGCTGGGCCGTTTCGGCGCCGCCACGGCGGGTCAACTCCAGCGGCTCGACCGCGACGTGCTCGCCGTCGACGAGGACGCGGGACTCGTGCAGAAGTGGGCGGAACGTGTCACGCACGCCGTGCAGGCCGACGCCCGCTCGATCGATGCGCTGACCCAGATCGGCGCCGGCGACTTCTCGATCGCGGTCGTCGCCGTCGGGTCGTCGATCGAGGCGTCGGTGCTCATCACCGCCAACCTCGTCGACCTCAAGATCCCGCAGATCTGGGCCAAGGCGATCAGCCAGTCGCACGGCAAGATCCTCAGTCGCATCGGCGCCAATCACGTGATCTACCCGGAGGCGGAGGCCGGCGAGCGCGTCGCGCACCTCGTCTCGGGGCGGATGATCGACTACATCGAGTTCGACGACGACTTCGCGATCGTGAAGATGTACCCGCCGAAGCCGATCCGGGGGCTCTCCCTCTCCGAGGCCCACGTGCGCCAGAAGTACGGCATCACGGTCGTCGGGGTGAAGAGTCCCGGCAAGGATTTCACCTACGCGACGGCCGACACGGTGGTGTCGAACCACGACCTCATCATCGCGTCCGGCAACACCGCCGACCTCGACAAGTTCTCTGCTCTTCAGAGCTGACGTCGGTGGTCGAGTAGCCGCGCAGCGGCGTGTCGAGACCTCACCCGGGCAACTCGAAGGGCGGTTTCGACACGCGCCTTCGGCGCTACTCAACCACCGAGGGCGAGCTCGCGGGTGCGGGCGAGGGCGGCGGCGGTCGCCCGGTCGAACATGCCGCCGAGGTCTGCCTCCGCCATCACGGCGATCGCGCGTTCGGTGGTGCCCTTCGGGCTCGTGACGCGACGTCGGAGTTCTGCCGGGTCGACATCCGACGACTGCAGCAGCTCGGTCGCGCCGAGGAACGTCTGCTCGACCATGAGCCGAGCTTCGTCGACGCTGAAGCCGAGCCGCTGCGCGGTGCCGGTGAGCTGCTCGATGAGGAAGAACACGTACGCGGGGCCCGACCCCGAGATCGTGCCGAGGGCGTCGATGCGATCTTCGGCGAGCTCGATGACGGCGCCGACGGTCTCGAACACGGCGCGCACGAGGGCGATCTGCTCCGACGTCGCACGCGACCCCGCCGCGAGGCCGGTGACCCCGCGGCGGACGACCGACGGCGTGTTCGGCATCGTCCGCACGACGGGATTCGGAACGATGCCCTCCATCGTCGCCGTCGTGACACCCGCGGCGACGCTCACGACGATCGCGTCGGGGGCGAGGAACTCCGCGACCTCCTCGAGCAGCGCCGGCACCATCGCGGGCTTCACGCCGACGATCACGACGCGAGCACCCTCGAGCGCGGTCGCATTCGCCTCCGGATGGGTCTCGAGCGCGTAGGAGTCGACTCCCGGCAGCCGCACGGCGTCCGCCTTCGCGGCGGAGCGGTTGGTGACCGCGACACCGTCGACGGCGAGGCCCGACTCGACGAGTCCGGCGAGGATGGCGCCGCCCATGGAGCCGGCTCCGAGGATGGCGATGCGGGGAAGAGGGGCACTCATAACCCGAGTGTAAGTTGGAGCGCATGAGCACCGAAGGCGGCACGAGAGCGGTCATCGCGGCACTCCTCGCGAACTCCGGCATCGCCGTCGCGAAGTTCATCGCCGCCGGCATCTCCGGCTCGGCCTCGATGCTCGCCGAGGGTGTGCACTCCGTCGCCGACGCCGGCAACCAGGTGCTGCTGCTCGTGGGCGGGCGCCGCGCGAAGAAGGCCGCCGACGAGACGCACCCGTTCGGCTACGGCCGCGAGCGGTACGTGTTCGCGTTCGTCGTGGCGATCATCCTGTTCTCGGTCGGTGGCATGTTCTCGCTCTACGAGGGCATCCACAAGCTCGAGGCGCACGAGGAGCTCAACCTCCCGTGGATCCCGCTCGCGGTGCTCGCGATCGCGATCGTGCTCGAGAGCTTCTCGCTGCGCACGGCCGTCATCGAGGCCAACAAGGCCCGCGGCAAAGACAGCCTCATCGCGTTCATCCGTCACGCGAAGCAGCCCGAGCTGCCGGTCATCCTGCTCGAGGACATCGCGGCCCTCACCGGTCTCGCCTTCGCGTTCATCGGCGTCAGCCTCTCGCTGCTCACCGGCGACGTCATCTGGGATGCCATCGGCACGATCGCGATCGGCGTGCTGCTCATCGGCGTCGCGGTCATCCTCGGCATCGAGACGAAGAGCCTCCTCGTCGGCGAAGGCGGCTCGCGCGCCGACGTCGAGAAGATCCGCGCCGCGTTCACCGGGCACAAGAACGTCGAGGCGATCATCCACATGAAGACGCTCTACCTCGGTCCCGACGAGCTCATGGTCGCGGCGAAGGTCGCCGTGTCGAAGACGACGAAGGCCGCCGAGATCGCGAAGGCGATCAACGAGATCGAGGTGGCCGTGCGCGAGGCGGTGCCGGTCGCGCGCGTCATCTACATCGAGCCCGACATCTACGTCGCCGGGTCGAACACGAGAACCGACGCGATCATCATCCAGTCGCACGACTGATCGTCGACACGACCGATCCACCCGAACGGAGTCACCATGGAATCCCTCGAGATCGTCCGTCTCGTCCTGCTCGCCCTGCACATCCTCGGCCTCTCCGCGATCGTCGGCACCTTCTTCGTGCAACTCCGCGCCAAGGAGGGCTTCGCGACCGGCGTCATGCTCACCGGTGCGATCACGCAGGTCGTCACCGGGCTCGCGCTCGTCGGAGTGCGTGAAGCCACCGACCTCGGCGTGAACAACGTCAAGATCGCGGTGAAGCTCGGTCTCGCGGTCGTCGTGCTCGTCGCCGCGATCGTCGCGCACGTGCAGCGTCGACGCGGCGGCAAGGTCAAGCCGGCCTTCCACGCGGCGGGCGGCACCGCGGTCATCAACGTGCTCGTCGCGGTGCTCTGGCAGTAAGAGTCAGAGTTCCGACCCGAGCGCGCCTCGGAAGAACGTGCGCAACAGCGCGGCGCCCTCCGGACCGAGCACCTCGGGCACGACCTCGACCCGGTGCTGCAGCCGCCGGTCGCGCAGCAGGTCGTGCACGCTCCCCGCGGCGCCCGCCTTCTCGTCCCAGGCTCCGAACACGACGCGGGGGATACGCGCCGCGAGGATCGCGCCCGCGCACAGCACGCACGGCTCGAGGGTGACGACGAGGGTCGCGTCGGGCAGCCGCCACGCGCCCCGGGCCGCCGTGGCCTGACGGATCGCGACGACCTCGGCGTGCGCCGTCGGGTCGTGGGTCGCCTCACGCTCGTTGCGGCCCGTGCCGATGACGGCGCCCGCGGCATCCACGATCACCGCGCCGACCGGCACGTCCCCGGTCGCGAGCGCGCGCTCCGCCTCCGCGAGGGCGAGGCGCATCGCGGTCTCATCGGCAGCGGAGGACGGGGTCACTACGCTGAGCGTATGCGTTTGCACGTCGCCGACCACCCGCTCATCACACACAAGCTGACCGTGCTGCGCGACGAGAAGACGCCCTCGCCCGTGTTCCGCGCCCTCGTCGAAGAACTCGTCACCCTGCTGGCGTACGAGGCGACCCGCAACGTGCGCACGCAGGCCGTCACCGTGAAGACCCCCGTCGCCGACGCGTCCGGGCTGTGGATCAGCGAGCCCCGCCCGCTCGTCGTGCCCATCCTCCGCGCTGGGCTCGGGATGCTGGAGGGCATGGTCAAGCTGGTCCCGACCGCGGAGGTCGGCTTCCTCGGGATGGTGCGCGATCACGAAACGCTGCAGCCGACGACCTACGCCAACCGGCTGCCCGACGACCTCTCCGACCGTCAGTGCTTCGTGCTCGACCCGATGCTCGCCACGGGGGGCTCGCTCGCGGCCGCCATCCAATACCTCTTCGATCGGGGCGCCGTCGACGTGACCGCGATCTGCCTGCTCGGTGCGCCCGAGGGGGTCGAGTTCGTGCGGCAGCAGTTCGAGGGCAGGGACGTCACCGTCGTGCTCGGCGCGCTCGACGAGAAGCTCAATGAACTCGGCTACATCGTGCCCGGCCTGGGCGACGCCGGCGACCGGCTCTACGGCCTGGTCTGAGCCCGCTTCACGTGCGTAACACGGCGTCGTGAGGTTGCGAACCGTGACGCGCGTGGGTCAGACTGCTGGACATGACCGCGACCCAGCGCGACCTCACCGTCACCTCGGTGATGAAGTCGCGCGCGGTCATGTGTTGTCGAATGTGTGCGTAACAGACGCCCCTGCGCCCCTCGGGCGCGTGAGCCCGTTCCGTGGCTCCTGCTCTGACCCACACCTCCGTAAGGCGGATCGCGATGGATGAACCCGCGCCGCCGGACTCCGACCAAGGATTCGACACCATGTCTCTCGCCACTCTCTCCGAGCTCCGCCCCGCCGCCGCCCCCCGGCCCGTCACCCCCGCTCCGGCATCCGCCCCCGAGCCGACTCCCGTCAACCGCATCCGCGCCGTACCCGACGGCACCGAAGCCCGCGGCTTCGCGCTCTACGTCGGCATCGACGAGGCGAAGGCCGAGGCCGCCGGCACCGATCTGCCGAGCATCGTCGCCGCCGTCAAGCGGCTTCTCGCCGAGCAGGTGCCGGGCGCCGAGACCTACGCGTCGGTCGCGCTCGCGCCGACCGGCGCGGGAGGTCGGGACGTCGACGTCGTGCGCCTCGCCCTGCAAGACCCGGCCGCGCTCGCGAAGCACCGTCAGGTCTCGGTCGCCGAGAAGCCGGAGCCGCGAGGGGGCGTCGTCATCGACATCTCCCGCAAGCGCGTGCTGCTCGACGGCGAGACCGCTCCGCTCACCTACAAAGAGTTCGAGCTGCTGCAGTTCCTCGTGCTGCGCGAGGGCCGCACGATCGACCGCGGCGAGATCATCTCGACGCTGTGGGGCGACGTGCAAGACGACGAGACGCCCAACGAGCGCACGATCGACGTGCACGTGCGGCGCCTGCGCTCGAAGCTCGGCGCGTACGAGGACATCGTCCGCACCGTGCGCGGGGCGGGCTACCGCTTCGACCGTCACGCCGACGTCACGATCCGCTACGCGTCGACGCCGTCGCCCGACGTCTTCTGAGGGCGGGCGATCCGGGCGCGACGTGTAGCCTCAGGCCCATAGGGTCACCGTGGCTCTCGAAGGAGCACGACCCATGGGCGAGAAGTCCGCACGCAAGGAGTCCGGCAAGACCGCCGCGTCGAAGACGCTGAAAGAGAAGCGCACGGCGAAGGCCGACAAGAAGGCGGCCACCGACCGCGCGGCGAAGAACACCGACGCCGTCACCAAGGCCACGAAGCGCTAGGTCGGCCTCAGCGCGTCGTGACCCGACGCCTTCTGAGAGCTGTCGAGACCGCTCGACGGCTCCAAGCACCTCGAAGCGTCAGCGCCACTCGAAGCTGAACAGCCACGCGAGGGCATCGAGCGCATCGTCGCTCAGCTCGGGATGCGCGGCGGCGACGTGGGCTCGGGCACGCTGGGAGAGTTCGGCCGCGTCATCGATCGTCCCGTCGGGCTCGTAGGAGTGAAGGGTCACGAGCACCTCCCGGACCCGCGGTTCGATGCGCGGATTCAGGCCGGCGAGAGAGCCGTGGGGGAAGCTCGTGCGGCCCCACCCGGTCACGTCGACGATCGCGCGATCCACTTCGTGTCTCAGTGCGTCGGGGTCGGGCGAACGCAGCTCCCGGCCGACGATCGCACCGTCGGTCTCCGAGGGAGTCATGGTCTCAGGCCGGGGGCTCGTGGCCGGCGGCGATCCGGAGCTCGGCGACGGAGCCCGCCCGGGACACCTCGGTGACGTCGGCGTGGCCCTCGGGACCGGCCGGAAGCGAGCCCAGAGCGGCCACGGCCGCCGACGGGCTCGCGCCCTCCGCCTTGCCGGCCGACAATCTCTCGTTCCAGACCGCGCCGAAGTTGTCACTCTCGGGGCTGAAGGCGCGGTGCGCCACGTAACCCGCCGCATCTTCGTCGTCGCTGAACCAGAGGTAGCCGAAGAGCTGCGGTTCCCCGGCGACCTCGCGACGCACGGGGACATACGCGACCTCGCCCACGGCCCGGAAGGCGTACCGGGGGGCTCCGCGGACGACCTTGAGTTGGAGGTCCGCGTCGAGGCGCTCGTTGGGGAGGTCAGGAAGCTCGGGGGTCATGAGTCTGCCTTCAGGATCGTCGCGAAGATCTGCCACTTGCCCTTGTCATCGAGGAAGACGCGTTGCACCTCGAACTCGAGCCCGCGGCCGAGGAGGAGTTCCTTTTCCGCGTTGGCGAGCTGGGACACCTTGCCCACGTACATACCCGGGGTGCCCTCGGGTACGAAGAAGTGGAAGATCGCCGGCTTGTGGCTGAAAGCCGCGCTGCCGAGAGAGGTCGAGAGGAACCCATCGTCGCCGATGACCTGACCGATCAGCGTGGTCGGGTCGTCGGTCAGGTGGGCGAAGCCGCTGCCTCGGCTCACGATGAGGTCTTCGGGCACCGGATGTCCCGCGAGGGCCTTGTCGATCTGAGCGATCTGGCTCCGGAGTTCGGGCGTCATGGGCTTCTCACCGCGCAGGGCGCCGTTGTACTCCGTGTACGCCGCGCCGGTGTAGTCCCTCACCGCGGCAGCCTGCTCTGCGGGCAGATCATCCGCGTACCCGTTCCATCGATCTTGACCGTACTTGATCGCGGCGGCCTCGCTGTCGAAGTCGACGGCGCCGCGGGCGAGTTCCGCCTTGGCGAGAGCCATCTGCTCGCTCGCGCTGAGTTGCGCGAAGTCGCTCTGACTGAGGGGCTTGGCATCCACGCCGGGGCCGCCGCCCGGCGTGCCGTCGTCGCCCTTCGCCGGCGGGGACGCCGGGTCATGGGGTCCCGGACCGTCGGACGACGGCCCGGGCACGAGCTCGTCGCCGCCGTGCGCGGCCGCGGTCGACGGAGGGTCCGTCGGCGCGGTCGGGGTGTCGTCGCCCCGTGATGACGGCCCGTCGCTCGGGTGAGGCCTCCCCCCTGCATCGTCGAGCAGCGAGGACGGCGTCGGCGATGTGTCGGGAGTGCGGGTTCCCACGTGCAGCAGACTGCTGTCGGGCATGTCGATCCTCGACCCCACCGTCACGAGATCGTCGGCGACCGCCCCCGCCCCCGCGATCTCGCTCGTCAGGCCGTCGATCTTCGTGACGAGACCGTCGACCTTGTTGACGCCGTCGAGGGCCGCGTCGCCGAGGCGGACGGCGTCCCCGGCGAGATCGACGATGCGCGACCCCGCGGTGAGCGCCTTGACGGCCGCAGCGACCTCGCCCGCGCCGGGGATGAACATCGACCCGACGTTGACCACGACGCGGCCCGCGGCTTCGGCGGGGTTCTCCTCCCAGGTATCCCAGGCGAGGAGTCCCTTGACCATCTCCTGACCCATCGCGACGCCGTCTTTGAGGACCGGGACGCCGGCCATCCCGAGCAGCATGAGCGGCGGCGACGTGATGACGAGCAGCGAGCCGATGCCGGTGAGTGCGCCCCACCACGCCTGACCGGCGGTCTGCCACGACCGGTCCCACTCCCACCCGTCGATGAGCGAGTTGTAGCCGATCAGGCCACCCAGCCCCTCGAGCATCTCCTTGCCCGCGCTGCCGGCACCCCACCAGAACGACTCGCCGCAGTTGCGGTCTTCGTCGACGCGACTGCCCCACGGCATGACGACCGTGAGCTCGTCGGACTGCTTGAGCTGCCACGCCTCGATGTGCTCCACCTCGGCCATGCAGGTCTCGCGCTGCCGATTGATCGCGTTCGCGCAGTCTGCTTCGGCGTTCTGCAGCTTCGCGTAGGCGTCGGCGAGGCGATCCATGAGCACGTTGTTCTGGTCGATGTGCTCGCTCGACTCGGTCCAGTGGGCGAGGATCTGCGCGCGCCCCCCGACGCTGCGCGCCGTCTCTCCGCGACCCCGGAGGTAGTCGAGCACCTCCGTCAGGGTGCGGGGTTGCGAGTACGACGTCGTGTACGACGATGACGACACCTGCGTGAGGGCGTTGCCCTCGTACTCCTTCGTCTCCTGCGGCGAGACCCACACGCGCTCATCCCAGGTGATCGTCGCCCGGAATGCGACGGCATCCTGCTTGATCGCCGCGAACTCGTTCTTGATCGGTCGCAGCGCCGCTGCGAAGTCGTCGAGTGCATCAGCGACCCGTGCGAACTTGCCTTCAATCGCGCGAGCCGCCGTGCTCGGCGTGCCCAGTGCCGCGTAGATGACCGGAGCCTGCGGCGACTCCAGCACCGCAGGCAGCCCCGACCAGGTCGTCTCCGCGGTCTCAGCCTGCTCGACGGCGCCCGAGCCCGATGTGCGCAGTGTGCGCGCGACGTACTCGAGCCGCGACGGCTTCAGGTCGTCGCCGGGGATGTTCTCGGGGATGATCAGCCCCGAGCTCTGCACCCCGCCGTCGTGCGGTGAGACGCTCATCGACCGCCCCCGCCCCCGCCGCCGCCGGGCGTCCCGGAGGGCGGCGGCAGATAGGACGCGGCGTCGAAGTCGGCGGCGGCGATGCCCGACGCGATCGTCGCGGCCATCTCCTCGTCGCCGGCCAGGTAGGTGTTGGCGGCGTTCGCGGTGCCCTCGAGGCTCGCGGAGTAGGAGCCGAACATCCGGGTGATCACGCCGTCGTAGGTCTCCTGCAAGAAGCCGGAGAACGCGCTCGAGACGATGCCGTCGTAGCCGCCCGCCTCCTGCACGTCGGCGAGGGTCTCGGCCGCCCCGGCGAGCGCGGTCTGCACGCCCTGCACCGCCGTGTCGGTGTCGGTGAGGATGCGATTCAGCCCGGCGGGGTCGACGCGCCATCCGGTCATGCGTCGAGCCCCCTCACGACCGCGCGACCCTCGAGCAGGTGCTCGAGGGCGAAGACGAGCGCCATGCCGCGGCGGTACTCGAACGGCACGATCGCCTCGGTGAGGAACCCCGTGCCGTCCGGCAGCACCGCGTCGGCGCCGTAGGCGCGCGCGAGGTCGACGTCGGTCTCGACGCGACGCGGCCGCCCCACCGTCGCGACGAGGGTCTCGTCGAGCTCGGTGACGGTGACGACCCCCTCGCGCACGGTGTCGCGCACGAGGAACGGCGGTTGGAAGGTCTCGCCGAGCGCACGGAGCTCGTCGAGCGTGTGCTCGCGCGAGGTGAGGAGCGCCACTTCGAGCGGCATCAGGAGGCCCCCTCCGCCCGCTCGAGGAGTCGCGCGATCTGGTCGGTGCCGAGCGCCTGCGCGAAGCGCACCGCGGCCCGCACCGGGGACTCGCCGAGGTGGCCGAACCCGACGACGATCGACGGGGTGCGGGGACGTCCCGCCGTGCGGGCGCCGAACTCGAGGCTCAGACGACCGAGGTCGGGGTCGAGCGCGCGGGTCGCGCGCGGGCCGACGAGCGCCGCCACGGGCACGGCGGGGGAGACCGGTTGCGCGTCGTAGCCGAGGTCGGCGGGACCGGACTGCACCGACACCGCGCCGAACAGGGGTGCGGAGACCTCCGACGCGAGGCGCTCGAGGGCGTCGACGGCGACCGCCGCGATCGTGGATGCCGACCCGGCGGTGGCGAGGAGGATACCCGTCACGGTCTCCTCGACGCCGCCCTTCGTGCGGCGCACGGCGGTGGTGAAGCGAGCCCGACCCGCGGCGTCGGCGATCATCCAGCGCACCGGTCCGGGCATCCACGCCTTCGACGCCTCGGTGTAGGCGCCGCGGCTCCAGGCCAGGGTCACCGGCTCGTGGGCCCCCCAGCAGGCTGGGGCCGTGCCCGCGAGGTGGGTCGCGAGCGACTCGACGGCTGCGCCGAGTTCGGTCGTCTCGTCGGCGGGCGCCTGCGTGCTCACCGCGACCAGGTAGCGCATCGGCTCGTCGACGGGCCGGTCGAGTGTCGTGACCAGTCGTTCGCCGGCGAGGGCACCGGCGACCGAGTCGGCGACGAGGCTCGAGAGCGGGTCGCGCAGCAGCGATCCGTCGCGGATGAGCCATCGACCACCCGCGGTCGTGAGGTGGTAGCGGGCGAGGTAACTCAGGCGTGCGATCGGGCGCGTGATGAGCACGGGCGTCAGGCCGGCCGCGGTGGTCGCGACGAGCGCGTCGGCGAGGCCCTCGGTGAGCACGACACGGTCGGCACGCGACTCCATGCAGGCGTACTCGCCCTCGACGCGATCGACGAGGGGATGTGAGAACCCGGTGAGCAGCCCGCTCATCGCCCGGGTCAGCCCATGTTGGCGACCGCGGACTTCGCCTTCTGCAGCGTGCCCTGCGCGGTCTCGTTCGACTGCTCCAAGCTCTTGCGGAGCGTGTCGATGATCGTCTTCACGTTGGTGGCCGCCGTGTTCCAGCGCACCTCTTTGCCTGCGTACTCCTCGGAGACGCCGTCGGCGGTGTAATCGGCCATCGCCTGCCGGACGTCGGCGTCGCGCTGCTCGATGAGCTGCTCCAGCAGCGCCGCGGTCGCGTAGAACTCCTCGATCGCCCCGTCGACCGCTGCCGTGTCGTAGTCGCGACGGTCACCCTGGTTGCCGGCCATGTGCGCTCTCCCCTCAGGCCTTCGACGCGCCGAAGCGCCCCGCGTCGAACGACGACGAGGTGCGCGCCTGCGCGATCTCGTCGGCCATCTGCTGGTCGCCCTGAATGAACGCGGCATCCATCTCTTTCATGCCGGCGAGGACCCCTCGGAGTGCCGTCGTGAGTTCGACGGCGATGCCTTCGGCGTCGCGCTGGAAGTCGTCGAACGCCTTGCGGGCCGCGCCGTTGACCTTGCCCTCGACCTGCTCCGACACGGCGGCGAGTTTGCGGACGACCGTGGCGAGTTCCTCGCTCGACGTGGAAGTCTTCTTCGTGAGCGACGTCAGAACGTCGGCACCCATCGCGAATTTCATGCGCCTCCCCTGTTCCCCCGGCCGAGGCCGGATCGAGCGTGGCACGAGGCTAGCATCGTTGCAAGCAAAGAAACCTGAAGATTCCACAGGGGGAGTCGGTCGTGACGAGCACCCAGCGCATCGCCCGCCGAGCGGGCAGCGGGTCGCCCGCGCGGGTCGGCCAGCTGCTCGGCGCGGCGCTCGTCGACACGGCGCTGCTCGCGCTGGCCGTCGCCGCGCTCGCGCTCGCGCTCGCGTCCGACGACGGTGAGCTCGGCATCCTCGCCCTGCTCCTCCTGTTCGCCGTCGTGCTCGTGCAGGTCGTCGCCTGGTCGCGCACCGGCCAGACGCTCGGAACGTGGGTGACCGGCGTGCGGCACGTGGCGGCGATCGACGGCGCCCCGCCCGGGCTGTCCCGGCTCCTCTCCCCCGCCTGGTTCGCCGACCTGCGCGGCGGCCGCGACCCGCTCGACCCGGAGACCGTCCACCTCGCGCCACCTCCGGCCGCCGTCCCCGTCCGCGCCGCGGACAGCATCGGGGCCCACGGGCTGCGCTCGACCTCGCGCGCACTCCTGGTCATCGATGGGCGCATCGACGGTGCGATCGGCGACGGTGTCGTGATCGGTCGCAACCCCACGCCGACGGGCACGGAGCGGGCGGTGGCGATCGCCGACATCGGGCGCGAGATCTCCAAGGTCCACCTCGCGCTGCGCGTGGATGCCGCGGGCCGCGTCTGGGCGGACGACCGACGGTCGACGAACGGCTCCACGATCGCGCGCGCCGACGGCTCGGCCGTGCGTCTCGTGCCCGGCACCGACACGGAGCTCAGGATGGGCGATGTCATACGGCTCGGCGGTCACACCGTCGGCGTGCAGTTCGTCACCGAGATACGACATGCGGCCGAGGCGGGGACGACGACGTGAGCGAACGCGACCAGGCACTCCTCGAGTCGGTCCGCACGCACCGGGACCGGCTGGGGGCGGCCCTCGCCCACGGCTCGCTCGGAGCCCGACGACCGGTTCCTCCGCTCACCCGCCGCCTCATCGCGGGAATGGTGGTCGCCGCCATCGCCTGCGCCGCGTGCGTCGGGGTCGGGTTCGTCGGCAGCATCCTCGCCGCGAACGCGGCCGCCACCCAGCAGCAGCAGCAGCAGCAGCAAGAGGAAAGGTCCTCCCCGTGAGCGAGCTCACCAAGATCACCGTCCTCGGCAGCGCCCGGCGCGCCACGCTCGTCGTGCCCGCCGACGAGCCCTTCGGCGCCCACCTCGCCGAGATCGCCCGCCTGCTCGAGCAACCTGCCGCCCGGGCCGCGTTGGTCACCCCGTACGGCGAGCAACTCGACCTCGCGCTCGCGCCCGCCGATCAGGGCGTGCTCGACGGCGCCGTGCTGCGACTCGTCGAGGTGGAGAGGCTCCCCGCACCGCCCGAGGTCACCGACGTGACGGACCGAGTCGCCGAGCTGCGCGACACCGCCACAGGCACGTGGGGCCCCCGCCATGTCGTCGTGGGTGCGGCGGCCGGGGCCGGTGCCCTCGCCCTCGTCGGAGGCCTGACCCTCTCCGCCCTCACCGGCGGGTGGGCGGCGGCCGTGCTCCTCGTCGTGGCGACTCTCGCGTCGACCGCCGCCGGTTTGCTCGCACGCCCCGCGGCCTCCGCCCTGTTCCTCGGGGTCGCGCTCGGCTCGACGTACCCGGTCGCGGGCTGGCTCGTGGGCCTCGTCGTCCCGGCCGGCGGCGTGCCGGGCGACGCTCCCGTCACCACGGCTCTCGTGCTCGTCACCCCGTTCACGGTCGGCCTCGTCTGGCTCGTGATCGCCGCCGCGGTGGGTGCCGGGCGCCGCAGCGCCTCCGCCGCGCTGGGTGCCGCGGTCGGCATCCTGCTCACCCTCGCCGCGGCGCTGCTCCCGCTCCTCGGGGTCGCCCTCCTGCCGACGGCCGGGGTGGTCGCGACGATCGGCATCCTCGCCCTCGGCCTCCTGCCGTCGCTCGCCCTCGCGACGTCGGGGCTCGCGGAGCTCGACGACGAGGTCATCGCGGGGAACCTGCCGGCGAGGGAGCGCGTCGCCGCGAGCCTGCGCGAGGCGTTCCGCGCGTCGGATGCCGCGGTGGTCGCGGTCGCGGCCTGGCTGCTGCCCACCGTCGCGCTCCTGCTGGGCTCGGGCGAACTGTGGTCGATGCTGCTCGGCGGCGCCGTCGCGCTCGTCGCCCTGCTGCGCACCCGCGTGCTGCCGACGGCGGTCGCCTCCTGGGCGCTCTGGATCGCGGGTGTCGCGGGCGCGCTCCTCGGCATCCTGGCGTCGCCGGCGATCCCCTCCGTCATGCGACTCGTCGTCGTCGCGGTCGGGATCGCGGCCTTCGCCGCGCTCGCGCTCGCCCGCCCCACCGCGCAGGGCCGCATCCGCATGCGCCGCCTCGGGGACGTGGTCGAGTCGCTCGCCGCGGTCGCGATCGCGCCGTTCCTGCTCGGCTCGTTCGGCGTGTACGGCTTCCTGCTCGGGGTCTTCGCGTGAGCACGGTGCTCACGGCATCGCGGCTGCGCGACCTCGAGCTGACGGAGCGGCGGCTCGCGCGGCCGCTCACGACCGTTCGGCGCATCGCGATCGCCTCGCTCGCGCCCTTCCCGACGGCGGCACTCACCCGCCTCCTCGCCCGCGCGACCGCCCGACACCGCGCGGGACGCATCCTGCTCGCGACGCCGGAGTGGACCGAATTCCCCGAACCCCCTGAGGCCCGGTCGGGCGACGTGCCGCCGGGCGCCGAGGGGCGGCTGCGCATCCACGGGGCGGCGTGGGTCGGCGACCCGACGCTCGACGACAGGTTCTTCGACGTCGCATTCGTCGACGCCGGATCGATCGCCGTCGACGACCTCGTGCCGCTCGCCCGCTCGCGCGACGCGGTGTGCCTCGTGGTGCCCGTCGACCGGGGCGCCGCGGAGGCCGCCGTCGGCCTCGCCGAGCAGCTCACGCGGGAGGGACGCCGCATCGTCGTGGCGTTCGACCGCACGCGAGCCGGTCGCGCCGCGTGGGCCCGCGCCGTCGCGCCCCGCCTTCTGTCGCCTGCGGTGCTGCTCGAGTCCGACCGCGCCCTCCTCCAGCCCGCGCGGCCGTTCGCGACGCGCACCATCGTCGCCGCCGCGGAACTGGCCGGCCACCTCCTCTCCGACCCGTCGCCCGAGGTGTCGCGGTGAGCATCCGACTCGTCCACCGTCCCGCCCGCGCCACCGCGCCGGCGGTGCCGCCCGAGCCGCGCGTGCTCGCCGCCCCGCCGCCGCTCGGCGAGGGCAACATCGGCGCGCTCCCGCTGCAGATGCTGTTGCCCGTGGTCGGCTCGATGGGTTCGATCGTCATGATGACGGTGCTGCGCGGCAACCCGATCTTCGTCGTCGTCGGGGCGATGGTGCTCGTGCTCGCGCTCGCCGGCGGAATCGGGATGGCGGTGTCCTCCCGCGGGCGGGAAGCACGCACGCGTCGCCGCGCCCGCGAGCGCTACCTCGACTACCTCGAGGGAGTGCGCGACGAACTGCGCGCCGAACGCGAGGTCGCCCGGGCCGCGTCCCTCGTGACCCATCCGGAGCCTGCGCGGCTCGCCGCGCTCGCGAGCGACCCCGCGCGGCTGTGGGAGCGCCGCCCGCGCGACGCCGACTTCGGGCGCGTGCGGTTCGGCGCCGGGCTGGTCCCCTGGTTCGCGCTCTCCGTGCCGCCGGAGCAGAACCCCGTGCAGCCCGCAGACCCCACGATGAGCGCCGAGGCGGCCACGGTGTGCGCGGCCTACGGCCCGGTCGCCGGCCTTCCCGCCCTTCTCGACCTGCCGGCCCACCGCGCCGTCGCGATCGTCGGTCCCCCGGAGGTCGCGCGACGCGCCGCCCGCGCCCTCGTGCTGCAACTCGCCACGTGGCACGCACCCGACGACCTCGAGCTCGCGTTCGCCGTCCCGTCGGCGGCTCTCGGCGAGTGGGCGGGCATCGACCTGCTGCCGCACGCCCTCATGGCCGACCGCTGGGACGGGCCGGTGCGCGCACGCCGCGTCGCCCCCGACGCCGCCGCCCTCGCCCGGCTCATGAGTGACGACCTCCAGGGTCGACTCGCCCGCGCCCACCGCCCGCGCGCGGGCATCGTGCCGCTCGAGGCCCCCGTCGTCGTGATCGTCGACAGCACCTCGGGGCCCGCCGCGGGCTTCGCGCCGACGATCACGGGCGTCACGACCGTCGCCGTCGTCGCCGACCGGCTGCACGAGCCGAGTGAGACCACGCTGCGGATCACGGTCGAGTCCGACGGCTCGGCGCGGCTCGAGGACCTCCGCGAGGGCACGTCGCTCCCCGCGACGGTCGACGCCGTGTCGCCCGAGCTGCTCGCCGCGGTCGCCGCCACCCTCGCCCCGCTCCGCCTCTCCGCCGAGTCGCGGGCGGGCGGCGGATCGCTGCGCGAGCTCACGCCGCTCGATCTGCTCGGGGTGACGTCGATCGACGGGATCGGCCCGACATCCTGGACCTCCTCGGCGGGACCGGACTTCCTGCGCGTCCCGGTCGGCACCGACGACGACGGTGCCGCGCTCGAACTCGACCTCAAGGAGTCGGCGCAGGGCGGCATGGGTCCGCACGGCATCTGCATCGGGGCCACAGGGTCGGGCAAGAGCGAGTTCCTGCGCACCCTCGTGCTCTCGCTCGCCGCGCGGCACTCGCCCGAGGACCTCGCGATGATCCTCGTCGACTACAAGGGCGGCGCGGCCTTCAACCCGCTCCAACCCCTGCCGCACCTCGCGGGCCTCATCGACAACCTCGAGGGCGAGGCCGGACTCATCGAGCGGGCTCGGGCGTCGATCAACGGCGAGATCGTGCGCCGCCAGCAGCAGCTGCGCGACCTCGGCGGTTACAAGTCGGTCACCGAGTACCGGGAGGCACGGGCCGCGAACCCGTCGCTCCCGCCGATGCCGCACCTGCTGCTCGTGATCGACGAGTTCGGCGAGCTGCTCACGGCGGAGCCCGAGTTCATCGACCTGCTGCTCACGATCGGTCGCATCGGACGCTCGATCGGCGTGCACATGCTGCTGTCGAGTCAGCGCATCGAGGGCGGCCGCCTCCGCGGGCTCGACACCTACCTGTCGTACCGCGTCGGGCTGCGCACCTTCTCCGAGCAGGAGTCGGCCGTCGTGCTCAACACCCCCGACGCCTTCCACCTCCCGCCGATCCCCGGCTACGGGTACCTCAAGGTCGACACGACCGTCTACACGCGCTTCAAGTCGGGCTACGTGTCGGGTCCCGCCGGCGCACCGCTGATCGTGGATGCCGACGAGCGTCCCAGCGTGGTGCGCGCGCCCGTGTACAACACCCTTCAGGAGACCCTCGACGAGCTGCTGCCGGGCGGCGCGTCCGCGTCGACCGCCGAGGCACCCCTCATCGACGTCGCGGTCGCCCGCCTGCACGCCCCGCACCGTTCGGCCGGTGCCGTCTGGCTGCCTCCGCTGCCCGACCGGGTGCCGCTGTTCCAGGTGCTCGACGCCGACGCGACGGGGCTCGAGGTGCCGCTCGGCCTGCTCGACGATCCCGCACGGCAGCGTCAGGGCGAATGGCTCGTCGACCTCGGCCGGGCCGGCGGCCACCACGCGATCATCGGCGCCCCCCAGAGCGGCCGCACGACGATGCTCCGCACGATGGCGGCGGGCATCGCGACGACGCTCACGCCGAAGGAGGTCACCGTGTACGGCCTCGACCTCGCCGGCTCGGGGCTCGCCCGGCTCGAGGAGTTCCCGCACGTCGGCGGCGTCGCGACGCGCAACGACGGTGAGGCTCAGACCCGGCTGCTCGAGGAGCTGCTCGGGATGCTGGCCGCGCGCGAGAGGTTCTTCCGCGAGAAGCGCGTCGAGTCGCTCGCGCATTTCCGACGGCTGCACCTCGAGGGTGCCGCGCCGAAGATCGTCTCCGCCGACGTCGTGCTGCTCGTCGACGGCTACGGCCAGACCCGCGGCGACTTCGAGCATCTCGAGCCGCCGCTCGCCGAGCTGCTCACCCGCGGCGGCTCGTTCGGCATCCACGTCGTCGCCGCGCTCACGCGCTGGGCCGAGCTGCCGATGCGCCTCCAGCCGCTCATCGGCAACCGCTACGAGCTGCGCCTCAACGACCCGACGGAGTCGACGATCTCGCGGCGGCTGGTCGCGACCATCACGGGACCCGGCCGTGTGCTCACCGAAGGGGCGCTGTTCGCGCAGGTCGCCCTGCCGACGGTCGACGATGTACCCGACGAGAGGCTCGGCGACGCGCTCGCGGAGCTCGCCGCCCGCACCGCCGCGGCCTGGAGCGGTCCGGCGGCGGCGCCCATCCGCCGTCTTCCCGAGCGGCTCGAGGCGCGCGAGCTGCCGGACGAGTTCGACGAGCCCTCGCGCATCCCGATCGGCATCCGGCAGGACACGATGGAGCCCGCACTGCTCGACCTCGCCGGGCGCGACCAGCACCTCCTCGTGCTCGGTGACCCCGAGAGTGGCAAGAGCTCGCTGCTCGACCTGCTCGTGCGCGGGCTCGTCGCGCGGCACACCGCCGAGGAGCTCGTCATCGCCCTGCTGGAGCCGCGCGGACGCCTCGCGGCGACGATCCCGGCGGACTACCTCGGCGGGCACGCCGCGACGGGGCCTCGCGGGCGCGAACTCGCGGCGGCTGTCGCGATCGAACTCGACAAGCGGCAGGCGGAGGGCGGGGCGGGTCCGCGCATCGTGGTGATCGCCGACGATCTCGACATCCTCGGGGCAGGCGGGGCGTCGCCGCTCGAGCCGCTCGTGCCCTACCTGCCGCAGGCGCGCGACCTCGGACTGCACCTGGTCGTCACGCGACCCGTGGCGGGCAGCGCGCGGGCGCTCTTCGAGCCCGCGCTGCAGACCCTCAAAGACCTCGGCGCGACGGGCGTGCTGTTCTCCGGCGAGCGCAGCGAGGGTCAGCTCTGGCCGGGCACGTGGGCGGCTCCCGCGATCCCCGGCCGCGCGCGGCTGCTGCGCCGCGGGGAGGCGCCGCGGCAGATCCAGGTGGCGCTGCCCACCGCCGCGTCGGCCGCGCCCCTCGCGCCACCCGCGCCATGACCGCGGGTTTCCGCCGGTTCTGGGCGGCGGGCACCCTGAGCGCTTTCGGGACCACGGCGACGGCGGTCGCCCTGCCCGTACTCGTCGTCGAGGTGCTGCGCGCCGACCCGGTGCAGGTGGGCATCGTCAACGCCGCCCAGTTCGTGCCGTACGCCGTGCTCGGGTTGTTCGCGGGCGTCTTCGTCGATCGCTGGCGGCGTCGCCCGACGCTCGTGATGGCGAGCCTCGGGCGCGCGGCGAGCCTCGGCGCGATCGCGCTGCTCGCGGCGTTCGGGATGCTGACGATCCCCGTGCTCGTCGTGCTGCTGCTGCTCTTCGGCGCGTTCTCGGTGTTCGGCTTCGCGGCCTCTCAGTCGCTCCTGCCCCGCCTCGTGCCGCGTGACCGCCTGTTGCGCGCGAACGCCCGACTGGATCAGGGCGAGGCCGCCGCGCAGACCGTCGGGCCGACGCTCGCGGGGGCGCTCGTCCGCCTTCTCGGAGCCCCGGTCGCCCTCGCGATCGACGCGCTGACGTACGTCGTCGACGCCGTGCTGGTCGGCAGCCTCCGCGTCGAGGAGCCGACCGTGCGTCGACGCGGCCACGTGCTGCGCGACCTCCGCGAGGGGCTCCGGGCGACGTATCGGCATCCGGTGCTCGCACCGCTCGCGCTGTCGACGCACGTCTGGTTCGTCGCCAACGCGGCCTCCCTCACGATCCTCGCGCTTTTCGCGCTGCGCACCCTCGAGCTCGGCGCGCTCCTCTTCGGTCTGCTCATCTCCACGGTCGGCGCCGCGACCCTCGTGGGCGCCTCCGTCGCCGAGAGGCTCGGATCGCGGTTCGGCGAGGGTGCGGTGATCACCGGCGCCCGGCTGCTCTACCCGGTCGCGTGGACGGGGGTCGCCCTCGCGCCCGCCGTCGGCGGCGTCGCGGGGATCGTCGTGCTCTTCGTCGCCCTCGCGGCAGGAGGGCTCGCGGCGGGTGCCGAGAACGCGAACGAGATGAGCTACCGCCAGCAGGCGGCGCCCGACGAACTGCTCGGCCGCGTGAACGCGACGGGGCGCGCCGTCAACCGCACGGCGGGCGCGCTCGGCGCACTTCTCGGCGGTGCGCTCGTCGCCGTCTGGGGCACAGGAGCGTCGCTCTGGGTCGTGGTCGCGGTCTTCGCGATCGCCGCGACCATCGCCCTCGTGACCCCTGTGCGCAACGCGCGCGCGTGAATCGTCCGGTCTAGATCCAGCCCCGCTCCTCGGCGAGGATCACCGCCTGCTGCCGCGTCGCGACCGAAAGCTTGCCGAGGATCGCCGAGACGTGATTGCGCACCGTCCCGGGCGCGAGCGACAGAGCCCGCGCGATCTGACCCGTCGTCTCGCCGCGTCGGCCCGCACGCAGCACGTCGAGCTCGCGGTCGGTGAGCGGGCAACGCTCGTCGGTGAGGGCGTCGGCGGCGATCTCCGGATCGACGTAGCGTCCGCCCGCGGCGATACGGCGGATGACGGCCGCGACCTCGTCGGCGCTGCGCGACTTCGGCAGGAAGCCTGCGACGCCCGAGGCGAGGGCGCGGCGGAGCACGCCCGGACCCGCGTGACGGGTGACCACGAGGCAGCGCGTGGCGACCGTGCGGTGCAGGCGCTCGGCGACCTCCACGCCGTCGAGTCCTGGCATGTCGATGTCGAGCAGGCAGACGTCCGGTACGAGCCGTGTCGCCTCGGCGAGCGCCTCCGCGCCGTTCGCACACTCCGCGACGACCTCGATGTCGCCCTCGAGTCGCAACAGGGCGGCGAGAGCGGAACGGATCATCGCCTCGTCGTCGGCGAGGAGCACACGGATCATCGCGCGGACCTGTCCGTCGGCACGATCACGGCGACCAGGAAGGACTGCCGCTCGCGCCGCACCTCGAGCGTCCCGCCGGCCTCGGCGATACGGCGGCGGATGCCCTCGAGGCCCGAGCCGTCGACATCCTCCCCTGCGTCCCGCGCGTCATGCGCATCGTGGACGTCGTTCGCGACCTCGTACCGCCACGAGGCGCCGGCGCGCACAAGGGCGAGTCGCGCCCAGTGCCCGCCGCCGTGGCGCAGGATGTTCGTCGTCGTCTCCCGGATGACGGGACCGAGCACCTCCGCAGGGGCGAGGTCGGCGTCGGGGTCGATCGACGCCTCGACGGTCGCCCCTGCGGCGCGAAGCAGGTCTGCGGCGTTTGCGATCTCGTCGCGGAGCGGAACCGAGCGAAATCGGAGCGCGAGATCGCGGGTTCCCTGCCGCGCGTCGTCCACGCTGCGGCGAGCGGTCTGAAGGTGCGTGGCGGCTTCCGCTGCGTCGCGCGTGAGGAGCCTCTCGACGAGCTCTAGCTGGAGCGCGATGACCTGGAGGTGGTGGCCCTGGAGGTCGTGCACGTCGGTGGCGACGCGTAGTCGCTCTTGCGTCGCGGCGAGGCGCGCCTCGGACGCCCGCGCACGATCGAGCGCCACGAGGACATCCCACCACCACAGCGACGAGACGGTCATGACCGGCAGGAGCACGGCGTAGATCGGCAGCAGGAGCCCGCTCGATCCGAGCACGTCGAAGGTCGCGAATCGGATGTCGAGGAAGCACAAGGCGGCGAGCGCTGCTGTGCTCCCGAGAACGAGCCGCAGGCGCACCCCGGCCGGCCACGGCAGGAGCATGAGCGACTGCGCGGCGGGGAGCGCACCGATGAGCCACGATCCTGAGAGGACGCCCGCCGCCACTCCGGCCGCGACCGCGAGGAGCACGAATACCGCGGCGTAGCGTCGCCGATCTGCGGGCGCGTCGTCCGCCCGGTGTCGATAGGAGTGCAGGAGCGGGACCGTGGCCGCGCCCCAGACGAGCCCGCACGCGGCGGCGGTCACGGCGACCGGGGCGTCGAGGCCCGATCCGACGAAGGTGCCGACCCACAGGAGGACGAGGATGACTTCGAAGAAGAGGATGGCGCCGAAGGTGTACCACCACGTCGCCGAGATGCCGCGCGCGAGCTGCGCGCAGGCCGGGGAGCCGGGCTCGGTCACGGCGGATCGACGGGTCACGCGTACACCCTACGGGCGTGACAGATGTCACCCATCTGACGGGATGTTCGCCCGGAAACCGGTGACGGAACGGCACTTCCTGGCCCGCGGTCGACACGGTGGACTCGAGGCATGAACCCCCTCGAGATGTTCCAAGACCTGATCGCACGCGTTCCCGAATTCGTGCAGCCGCTCATCGTGGCGCTCGCCGGCGCGGTGCCCTTCATCGAAGGCGAGGGCGCCGCGGCGCTCGGGATCGTCGGCGGCATCCCTCCCGTCGTCGCCGTCATTGCCGGCGCCGTAGGCAACTTCGTGTGCGTCGCCGTGCTCGTGATCCTCAGCTCGCGGGCGCGGACCGCGCTCGTGACGCGCCACCGCGCGAAGGTGCAGGAACGCGTGCTCGCCGGGGGCGGTGTCGAATCCAGCGAGCTCACGCTCGATCCCCCGCGCACGCCGCGCCAGGCGAAGTTCCAGCGCGCGTTCGAGCGATACGGGCTCCCGGGTGTGTGCCTCCTCGGCCCGCTCGTCATGCCGACCCAGTTCACCGCGACGATGCTCGCGGCTGCGGGAATCGACCGGACGCGCATCCTCATCTGGCAGGGCGTCGCGATCGTGCTGTGGACGGTCGTGATCGGCGCGCTCGTCGGCGGAATCGTGCACGCGGCGGCTTGATGAGAGGCTCCCGGCAAACTCTCACAAAAATAACGATCGGGTAACTAGACGGCGTTACCGATCCGTTATACATTGTCATCAGCGCCCACCGTTTGCTGTGGCGGAGGACGCGGAATGTGATTGCAGGACACTCTTGGTGCAAGGGAGAAGGCCGGCCGCTCGCCTCTGCGGCCGGCCTTCAATCCGTTAACGGCGAGGGTTTTGTCGGGTTAGTTGCACATTGCTCCGTCCTCCGGCGACAGTCTGCAACTGCGGCGACAAAAGGCCGCCTCCGCAAGCAACCAGCTGCCTAGGCTGAGCGGGTGAGCGGCCCCTCGATCGTCTGGTTCCGCGACGACCTGCGGCTCGCCGACCACCCCGCGCTACGAGCCGCCCACGACCGCGGCGCCCCCGTCATCCTGCTGTACCTCTTCGATCAGGAGAGCCCCGGCATCCGCCCCCTCGGCGGGGCGACGCGCTGGTGGCTGCACCACTCGCTCACCGCCCTCGCCGTCGACGTCGACGCCCGCGGCGGGCGGCTCGTGCTGCGCCGCGGTGCCGCCGAGGAGGTGCTGCCGGCGCTCGTCGCCGAAACCGGCGCCGACGCCGTCTTCTGGAACCGCCGCTACTCCGCCGCGCGCGAGATCGACGCCCGCCTCAAGACCCGCCTGCGCGACGACGGGCTCGAGGTGCAGAGCTTCGCGGCGAACCTCCTCGTCGAGCCGTGGGAGGTGACGACGGATGCCGGTGAGCCGTACAAGGTGTTCACCCCGTTCTGGCGCGCGGCCCGGGAGCGGGAGATGCGCGACCCCCTCCCCGCGCCGCGCGAGCTGCCCGCGGGACCGGCCACGGCATCCGACGACCTCGACGACTGGGCGCTGCTGCCCACGCGCCCCGACTGGGCGGAGGGGCTTCGGGAGACCTGGGAGCCGGGCGAACGGGCGGCGCACCGGCGGCTCGAGGAGTTCGCGCGCGACGGGCTCGAGAACTACGACCGACGCGACGAACTCACCAACCCCACCTCGGGGCTCTCCCCCCACCTGCGCTTCGGCGAGATCAGCCCCGCCCAGATCTGGCGACGGATGCACGGCGAGCTCTCTCCCGAGGCCCGACGCAACGTGCCGAAGTTCCTCTCCGAGGTCGGCTGGCGCGAGTTCAACTGGTCGATCCTCTACGCCAACCCCGACCTCGCGACGAAGAACTACCGCGCACCCTACGACGCCTTCCCGTGGTCGTGGGATCGCGGTGGGGAGCTGAGCGCCTGGCAACAGGGTCGCACCGGCATCCCCCTCGTGGATGCCGGCATGCGCGAGCTGTGGCGCACCGGCACCATGCACAACCGGGTGCGCATGGTCACCGCCTCGTTCCTCGTCAAGAACCTGCTGCGGCACTGGCGACTCGGGGAGGAGTGGTTCTGGGACACGCTCGTCGATGCCGACGAAGCGAGCAACCCGGGCAACTGGCAGTGGGTGGCGGGCTCCGGCGCCGACGCGGCGCCCTACTTCCGGGTGTTCAACCCCGAGCTCCAAGCGAAGAAGTTCGACCCGACCGGGGAGTACGTACGGCGCTGGGTGCCGGAGGACGAGCTGCTCGCACCGATCGTCGACCTCGCGGAGTCGCGGCGCGAGGCGCTCGAGGCGTTCTCGACCATCCGGCAGCGCTAGCTGCCACGGAGGTCGATGAGAGGGCTCCGGAGGGCTTGCGCGAGTCAATCGGGGTAGGGGTCCCCGCTCTTGACTCGCGCGAGTCCTCCGGAGCCCGTGCCCGAGTCAGACCGGAGGTCTTCCGCCCATCAGCATGACGGCTCGGGCGGCGACTTTCACGGCCTGCTGGGTGGCGGCCTCGGCGTCGTGGTCGACGACCCAGCGGGCGAGGAAGCCGGCGGCGAAGGCGTCGCCCGCGCCGGTCGGTTCGACGAAGTTGTCGACGCGCGGGGCGGCGACCTCGAAGGGTGGGAGCTCTCGGCGGAAGAGCGTGGCGCCCTGCTTGCCGCGCTTGAGGGCGACGAGCGGGAAACGCTCGAGCAGCTTGGCGCCGATGCGGAGGGGGTCGGTCTCGCCGGTGAGGAGCTCGCCCTCGGCGAGGTTGGGGAAGAGCAGCTCGACGTCGACGAGGTCGTCGAGGAAGCGTTCGACACCGTAGTCGGCGAGGTAGCCGGTCGACGACGGGTCGACCGACACGACGACGTCGCGTTGGCGCGCGTGGGCGATCATCTTCAGCGGAGCGCCGCGCGAATTGTCCTTCGTGATCGTGTAACCGCTCACGTGCAGCACTCCGGCGTCGTCGAGTATCGCGTCGGTGAGCGACTCGGCGCGGAGCGCCGCGTTCGCCCCGCGATCCGTGAACATCGACCGGCTTTGACCCTCGACGAGCAGCACGATCGCGCCCGTCGGCATCCCGGGTTCGACGTGCAGGTGCGGGGTCACCCCCGACTGACGCAGGATCTCGGCGTGCTGGTCGGCGTCGGCCGAACCGCATGATCCGACGAAGTCGACGGCCGCACCGACCGAGCCCGCCCACGCGGCGGTGTTCGCGGCGGAGCCGCCCGGACGCGGTTGGATGCGCGCGTCGGTGTCGGTGTCGGTGCGCATCGCGCCGCGCGGGACGACGACGATGTCGTTGACGATGTCGCCGACGACGACGATCCGCCGTCGTGCCCGCGTGAACTCGGCCATCAGGCTCCGACCGGCGTCGGACCGCCGAGCGCCACCCACGCCGTGGCGATGTCGGCCGCGACGCGCACGTTGTTGCGTGCGAGGTCGAGGTTGACCTCGAGGCTGCGGCCACCCGACGCGTCGACGATGTAGCCGAGCAGGAACGGCGTCACGGCCTTGCCGCGCACCCCGGCCGCCTCCGCGGCGGCGAAGGCGGTCGCGAGCACACGATCGTGCTCGGCGGGATCCCACTGCTGGTCGAGCGGCACGGGGTTGGCGACGACGATGCCCTGGCGCGCGCCCAACTCGTCGCGGGCCCGCATGATCGCGGCGACCTGCTCCGGACCGTCGACGGCGGCGTCGAGCTGGTATCCCGACTCGCGCAGCCAGAACGCCGGGAACTCGCGGGTGCCGTAGCCGACGACGGGGATGCTCAGTGTCTCGAGTCGCTCGAGGGTGGCGGCGATGTCGAGCACGCTCTTCACACCCGCGCTGACGACCGTGACCGGGTTCTCGGCGAGCGTCGGCAGGTCGGCCGACTCGTCGAACGTCTCGTTCGCGCCGCGGTGCACCCCGCCGAGCCCGCCGGTCGCAAAGACCCGGATGCCGGCCAGCGCCGCGAGGCGGGCTGTGGCGGCGACCGTGGTCGCCCCCGAGCGCCCGAGGGCGGCGAGGACGGGTAGGTCGCGCACGCTCGCCTTGACGAGGTCCTCCTCCGCGATGCGGCGCACTCCGTCGGCATCGAGCCCGACGTGCGGCACGCCGTCGAGCACGGCGATCGTCGCGGGGACGACATCGCGCTCGCGCAGGATCGCCTCGAACTCGAGCGCCGCCTCGTGATTGCGGGGGCGGGGCAGCCCGTGGGAGATGATCGTCGACTCGAGCGCGACCACCGGACGACCGGCGGCGAGCGCCTCCTCGACCTCGGGGCTCAGGTGCAGTGCGGGCATTCCGTCAACGTTAGCCGCCCCGCTAGCACGCTCCCGCCGCGCGCCTCACGGTGACTTTTCAGCGTTGCCGAACCGGTCACGCTCTCGCCCGGAATTTCGGGCGAGAGCGTGACGCGCTGCAGATCGCGCACCCGCTGTCAAGCGTTGCCGGCCCCCGATCGGGGGGCGTCGCGGCAATCCGTTCGCGGGGCTCGCGCCGGACCCCCCGTGTCGACCGGGAAAGACTCGGCCGGCGGACATCACGAAGGAGTTCCCCCATGAACACCCAGAAGAAGACCGCTCTCGGCATCCTCGGCGCCACCGCTGCGACCGCGTTCGTGCTCGGCGCCACCGCTCCCGCGATGGCCGACGACATGACGCAGTCCTGGTCGGCCGACACCACCGAGACGAAGACCCGCATCCTCGAGAGCCTGGGCCTCTCGAACGAGTCGCCGGTCGTGGTCGCCCCCGAGGTGAGCACCGGTGACGTCCACACGGGCGACATCCTGTCCGGCATCCTCGCGGGCAACGAGGTCGGCAACGGCAACGTCGTCGGCTCGGGCAACGACACCGCGATCGGCTCGGGCAACGAGACCGGCCTCAACGTGTCCGACCTCGTCGACGGTGACGTCGGCGACATCACGAACGACCTGGGCCTCGGCGACATCACGAGCGACCTCGGCGTCGGTGACATCACGAGCGACCTCGGTGTCGACGTGAGCGACCTGCTCGACAGCATCGACGTCTCGCTCGACAACATGTTCGAGGACTGATCCCCCTCCGGGAGTCGATCCACGCAGAAGCCCCGGCACACCGCACGTGTGCCGGGGCTTCTCGGTGCGTGGGCTAGGACTTCTTGGCGGCGGGCTTGCGCGCCGTCGTCTTCGCAGCGGTCGTCTTCGCAGCGGCCTTGGTCGGAGTCGCCTTCGCCGCCGCCTTGGCCGGAGTCGTCTTCGCCGCGGTCGCCTTCGCGGGGGCTGCCTTCGCGCGCGTCGGCGCCTTCGCGGGGGCCTTCGCCGCGGCGACCTTCTCCGGCTTCGCCCCGAGGATCTTGCCCGGGTTGAAGTTGCTCTTCGGGTCGTTCGCGGCGAACAGTCCGGCCATGACCTGCACGCCCTGCGCCGAGATGTCCTGCTCCATCCAGGGGGAGTGCTCGACACCGACGCCGTGGTGGTGCGAGAGGGTCGCGCCGTTGTCGATGAACGACTGCTGGATGGCCGACTTCACGACGTCGTACTCGCCGAGCATGTCCTTGCCGCCGACGAACGCGAACGTGAAGTAGAGGCACGCGCCCGAGTGGTACGAGTGCGACATGTGCGCCATGATCCAGCCCTTGATGCCGACGGAGGCGTACGCCTCATCCGCCGCCTTCATGGCGCCGTCGTAAACCGCCTGCAGCTTCGACCACGGAGCGGCCGTCTCGGAGACGTCGCCGACCGCGCCGAAGTCGAGCAGGAAGTCGCGCAGGTACGGGGTGTCGAACTTCTTCTGGTCGTAGAGCACGCCGGGGCCCGTGCCGACGCCCATGCCGTTGTGCTTCTTCACGATCCTGTCGACGATGTCCTTGGAGAACTTCGTGCCCGCCTTCGTGCCCTCGAAGCCGATGAACGAGAGCGCGATGTTGTCGAGGCCGCCGGGCTGCTTCGCCCAGCCCTTGCTCTTCATGAGCTGCGGCAGCACGGTGCCGGCGAGGAACTTGTCCTTGCCCTTGCGCGCCTTGCTCGTCGCGAGCGAGAAGCCCGACTCGCGGCCGTCGGAGACACGCGTGATCGACGGATGCGCGTCCGACTCCGAGATCTCCTGCATCGCCTTGAGGCCGGTCTCGAAGTTGGGGAAGAAGTACGCCTGCACCTCGCGCACCTCGGCGTTGCGTCGCACCTGAGCCGTCACCTCGGTGATGACGCCGAGGCGCCCCTCCGAACCGAGGATCATCTCGCGCACGCTCGGGCCCGTCGACGTCGACGGCAGCGAGCGGAGGACGAGCGTCCCGCCCGGCCGCGCGACGCGCAGACCGCGAGCGATCTGGGAGATGTCGCCGAAGCGGTCGCTCTGCATGCCCGAGGAGCGCGTCGCGACCCAGCCGCCGATCGTCGAGTGGTTGAACGAGTCGGGGAAGTGGCCGATCGTCCAGCCCTTCTTCTGCAGCTGCGCCTCGAGGTCGGGACCCAGGGCGCCGGCCTGGATGCGGGCGGTGCCCGAGTCCTCGTCGATGTCGAGCACCTTGTTCAGGCGTCCGAGGTCGAGCGAGACGATCGTGCGCTTCTCGGCGGCCTGCGGCTCGAGCGATCCGGCGATGTTGCTGCCGCCGCCGAACGGGATCAGCACGGCGTTCGCGGCGACGGCGGCGTCGACGACGCGCTGCACCTCGGCCTCGTCGTCGGGGTAGACCACGACGTCGGGGTAGCGGGAGACCTTGTTCGCGCGGATGCGGGCGATGTCACGGAAGCTCTTGCCGTAGACGTGCACGACGCGCTCCATGTCGTCGGTGCGCACGTCGTCGGCGCCGACGATCCCGCCCAGCGTCTTCAGGAACGCCGCGGTGGCGACCGGCTTCGGGATCGTCATGTCGTCGAACGAGGGCGCCTTCGCCGCGGTCGCCGAGTGGAGGTCGAGCCCGACGGCCTTGAGCACGAACGGGGCGAAGCCGGGCTTGTCCTGCCAGTGGAAGGCGGTGCCCTCGTTGCCCCAGCCCCACCACTTCATGTGCTTGACGTCGGTCACTTCTTGTCTCCTTCGGGGGAGTCGTAGGGGTTCTCCGCGCCCAGCACGCGCGGACCGTGTTCGGCGAGCATCCGCTCGATCTCGGCCTTGATCCGGGCCATGAACTCGGACGGCACCTCGCCCTCGCGAGCGTACATCGGCGCACCGTAGACGACCGCGACCGGCAGACGCCCGGGCTTGGGCCACTTGCCTCCCCGGGGATGCGCGCGGCCTGCGCCCACGAGCGCGATCGGGATGCACGGCACCCCGGTCGCCGCGGAGAGCGCGGCGGCCCCGGGCTTGAAGTGGCCGAGCCTGCGGTAGTCCTTGGCGCGCGTGCCCTCGGGGAAGACGAGCAGCGGCACTCCCTTCTGCAGGAGCACCTTCGCGCTGACGCCCCGCGGGTCGACGCCGGAGCGGTCGACGGGGAACGCGTTGAAGAAGAGACCGGTGAGACCGCGACGCCACCAGACGTCGAAGAAGTAGTCGGCGGCCGCGCCGGCGGCCAGATAGCGAGCCATCCGACGCGGCAGCGATCCCATGATGAGCGGAGCGTCGAGATGGCTCGAGTGGTTGGCGATCGCGATGAACGCCTTGCCGACGCCCTTGAGCTGCTTACGGCCGTGCACCTCGACGTCGACCGTCGACCAGGCGACGGGCTTCAGGATGCCGCGCTGCGCGACGAAGCGCGCGGCGGCACGTGCTCGTGACGTGAAGCGATCGGTGTTCGCGGACATCGACTTCCCCTTACCCGCGGCCGGCGTCGGTCACTCGGCAACAGTACTGCTGCGGCTCGACGAGATGGCACGGGAGATCGCCCGCACCGTGCTGCGCGGGAGGTGACGCACCAACCACATGAGCACCTTGTACCGAACGCTCGGTATGGAGATGACCTTGCCGCGATCGGCGTCCCGCAACGCCGATCGCACGAGGGATTCGGAGTCGAGCCACATCCAGGAGGGGATCCCGCCCTTCGAGATCCCGGCGCGGTCGTGGAACTCGGTGTGCACCCAGCCCGGGCACAGCGCCGTGACCGTGACCCCGGTCTTGTGCAGCTCGTTCGAGAGACCTTCGCTGAAGACCGTCACCCACGCCTTCACGGCCGAGTACCCGCTCGCCATCGTGATGAACCCGGCGGTGCTCGACACGTTGATGATGCGACCGCGGCCGCGCGCCCGCATCCCGCGGGCTCCGGCGGCGGCGAGTTCGCGCACGGCCCGCACCATGACCTCGAAGGCCAGGTCATGACCCGTCGAGTCGGCGTCGGAGCCGCGGGTATGCATGCCGAATCCGGCATTGTTCACGAGCACGTCGATCGGGCGCTGCGCGTCCTCGAGCCGCATCACGACCTTCGCGACGTCGGCGCGCTTCGCGAGGTCGGCGGGCAGCACTTCGACCTCGCGACCCATGCCGCGCAGTTCATGTGCCATCTCGTCGAGACGCGTCCTGTCGCGGGCGACGAGCACGATGTCGTCGCCGCGCGCGGCCAATTGCCGGGCGAAGGTGGCGCCGATGCCCGACGTCCCTCCCGTGACGAGAGCGATACCCATGTGCAATACGATACGTGGCGGGCCAGTTCCGAGTGGCGCGCGGGTCGGGTCTCGACACGCGCCCGCCCCGCTGCTCGACCACCGAGAGGGCTTCCCCGATGACTTTCGACGTCCGCGAGTTCGCGCGCACCGCCCGCGGCAGCCACCGTTCGGAGATGGATCTCTCGAGGCTCACGGCTGCCGACGTCGACGACGACACCGCCCGGCTGCTGCGCGTGCTGCGTGATCTCGAGAGCTCGACGATGCACCGCATGCGCAACCTCCTCGTGACCGCGACGCACAAGGATGCGCGCGTCACGGCCTTCCTCACCACGTGGGCGTTCGAGAAGTTCTGGATCGCGGATGCCCTCACCGCCGTGCTCGAGGCGAGCGGGCATCCGATCGATTCCCCGGACGGCATGCTTCGCAAGTCGCGCGTCGAGCGGGCCGACCGCCGCGGGCCCGTGCTGCGCGCGATCGCCGGCAACATCGCCGGACCGAAGCTCGTCGCCGCGCACGTGACCATCGGACTCATCGACGAGTGGGTGACGAGTGCCGCCTACCCCCGCCTCGACGAACTCTCCGGCGAGCTGCACCCCGTCGTCTCGATGGTGCTCGAGATCAAGGACCGCCACATCGTCTTCCTCGCCGAGGAGGCGCACCGCCGCCTCGAGGAGTCGGCGCGCGCACGCAGCCTGACCGCGAAGACGGTGAAGCAGACCGCCTGGCCGGTGGGCGCCACCGAGCGCCCCGCCGACGAGCGCACGTTCTTCGAGACCACCGTCTTCGGGGGCGAGAGCGGCGCCGCGCGCGCCGCCGAGTTGTCCTCCGCGGTCGCCGCTCTGCCGGGCCTGGCTCCCCTCGGCCCCGTCGTGGCTGCGAGACTGGTTCCGTGACCCCCAAGAAGGCGACCCTCGACCTCGGCACCGCCAAGGTCTTCCTGACCGGAGCGACCGGCTTCGTCGGGCAAGCGGTGCTCGAGCGTCTGCTCAGCGACCACCCCGGCACGACCGTCTCCATCCTCGTGCGTGTCAAGGGCGGCGCGACGGCGGAAGACCGCGTACGCGGTCTGCTCAAGAAGCCCGTCTTCGCCGCCTGGCGCGAGAAGGTCGGCGAGAAAGGCATCGACGACGCGGTGAAGAACCGCATCACGGTCGTCGAGGGCGGCCTCACGTCGGCCTTCACGGTTCCGAAGGACGTCGACCTCGTCATCCACAGCGCCGCGAGCGTGTCGTTCGACGACCCGATCAACGAGTCGTTCGAGGCGAACATCGGCGGCGCGATGAACCTCTACGAGAATGTGCGCGCCTCGGGCGGCGACCCGCGCGTCGTGCACGTCTCCACCTGCTACGTGCAGGGGCTGCGCAAGGGCGTCGCGCCCGAGGCGCGCACATTCTCGTAGAGGTTCATCGCGCCGCCGATGTTCGCCTCGAACGACTCGTTGATCGGGTCGTGGA
>NZ_JBMRCP010000028.1:0-7103 GCF_057350545.1 Pseudolysinimonas sp.
ATGAAGCTTCTCTAGAGATCAGTCCACGGTCTCGTCGACCGCGTCGACCGTTCCCGGTAGGTCAATCAGACCTGTATGACCCGAACGGCGCCGGCAGCGCAGCACTCGGTAGCCCTTGTTGGTGGCCGCGCGCAAGACCGCGAACTCTCTCGGAAGCTCCGCCTGCAGCCAGCGCTGCAGCGAGTCGGACCCCAGGTTCCTCTGCACGACGAGCCACCCGTCCGAGCCGGGCTCGAGTCGCGGCAGCCAGTGCAGCAACATGGCGTGCAGTTCGTTCTTACCGACCCGGATCGGCGGATTCGACCAGATCGTGGTGAACATCGCATCCGCCGGCACCTCGTCGGGGCGGCAGGCGCGGATGTTCGTGAGCCCGAGCGCGGCGGCGTTGCGTCGCACGAGTTCGAGCGACCGTTCGTTCACGTCGACCGCCCACACGGTCGCACGCGGGGACTCGAGCGCGAGAGAGATCGCGACGGGCCCCCAACCGCAGCCGAGGTCGAGGAGATTGCCCCCGGGCGGCGGCGACGGGACGTTCGACAGCAGCACCGAGGTGCCGGTGTCGAGGCGCTCGGGGCTGAACACGCCGTTCGCGGTGGTCAGCTCGAGATCGCGACCCGCGAGCCGCACCCGGATCGTGCGCGGCACGAACTCTCCGGCAGGGGACGCTGAGAAATAGTGCTCTTCAGCGGCGGGCGGCATGCGTAGAACCTACCGAAAACATCAAGCGACGAGAACCACAGAACTAGGGTGAGACCAGACATGACCGAAACCACGCGAGACACGAAGACCCCGTCCGACCGCGACATCGACCGCGTCCTCGCGACCGAGCAGGCGCACGCCGAGACGCGACGTTTCGGCGACCGTCGCGCGGAGGCTCTGCAGGACGAGGAGACGAGCGCCGCCGACCGTGACGGCGACCAGCTCGATCGGGAGGACCGCGCGGCGCTTCGCCGCGTCGCGGGCCTCAGCACCGAGCTGCAGGACGTCACCGAGGTCGAGTACCGGCAACTGCGGCTCGAGAACGTGGTGTTGATCGGCGTCTACGCCCGCGACGCCGAGGATGCCGAGAACTCCCTGCGCGAGCTCGCCGCGCTCGCGGAGACGGCCGGAGCCACGGTGCTCGACGGACTGCTGCAGCGGCGACCGCATCCCGACCCCTCGACCTACTTCGGGCGCGGCAAGGTGCAGGAGCTCGCCGACATCGTCGCCGCGCTCGAAGCCGACACCGTCATCGCCGACACCGAGCTCGCGCCCAGCCAGCGGCGCGCGCTCGAGGATCGGGTGAAGGTCAAGGTGATCGACCGCACGGCGGTGATCCTCGACATCTTCAGCCAGCACGCCAAGAGCCGCGAGGGTCGGGCGCAGGTCGAGCTCGCGCAGCTCGAGTACCTGCTGCCGCGACTCCGCGGGTGGGGTGAGTCGATGTCGCGTCAGGCCGGTAGCCAGGTCGGCTCGGGCGGTGCGGGCATGGGAAGCCGTGGTCCGGGTGAGACGAAGATCGAGCTCGACCGTCGCCGCATCCACGATCGCATGGCGAAGCTGCGCAAGCAGATCAAGGGGTTCGCGCCCGCCCGTGAGGCGAAGCGCGCCAATCGCGATCGCTTCGAGGTGCCGAGCGTCGCCATCGCGGGCTACACGAACGCCGGCAAGTCGAGTCTGCTCAACCGCCTCACGCAGGCGGGCGTGCTCGTGCAGAACCAGCTGTTCGCGACGCTCGATCCGACCGTGCGTCGGTCGTCGACTCCGGATGGACGCGAGTTCACCCTCGCTGACACCGTCGGGTTCGTCCGCAGCCTGCCGACGCAGCTCGTCGAGGCGTTCCGTTCGACCCTGGAGGAGGTCGGCAACTCCGACGTCATCGTGCACGTCGTCGACGGCGCGCACCCCGACCCGGGTGCCCAGCTCGCGACGGTGCGCGACGTGATCGGGGATGTCGGCGCCCGCGAGCTGCCGGAGATCGTCGTCTTCAACAAGTCCGATGTCATCGACGACGACCGGAAGCTCCTCTTGCGCGGCCTCGAGCCCGACGCCGTGTTCGTGAGCGCCCACACGGGGGAGGGGATCGACGAGCTCCGCGCGCGGATCGCCGACCTCCTGCCGCAGTGGGATGTCGAACTCGACCTGCTCGTGCCGTACGAGCGCGGTGACGTCGTCGCCCTCGCGCACGAGAAGGCGCGCGTGCTCGAGACCGACTACGAGGAGGACGGCACCCGCATCCGGCTCGTGGCGACGGACCGCATCGCCCGTCTCATCCGCGGTCGCCTCGACGACTGACGAGAGTTGCCGGGCTCCACGGAGCCCCGGCAGTCTCGCGCGACACGACGACGCGGTCGCCGTCAGTCGTCGAGGCGTGAGGCGTCGCCGAGGCCGTGCCAGGTGCGGTTGTAGTAGACGAGCGGGTTCGTCGCCTGCGCGTCGGCGTGCGCGGACTCGAGCGCATGGATGGCGATGACGGTGGAGTCGCCGGCCTCCATTCGATTGATCACCCGGCCCCGGATCCACACCGGGACACCGGGGAAGTGCGGTTCTCCCGTGGCGAGTCGGCCCCAGATCGAGGTGTCCGCGAACCTGTCGATCCCGCTCGTCGAGCACAGCCGGGCGATGTGCAGCTGGCGGGCGTCGAGGAGGTGGACGACGAGGGTCTCGGCGCGGCGGATCGTCGGAGCGCTGTGGGAGCGGCCGGAGATCGAGAACACCATCAACGGCGGCTCGGCGCTCACCGAGAAGACGGACGACACGGTGATCCCGACGGGTCCGTCGCCCGCGTCGGCGGTGACGACGGCGACGCCGGCCGCGTGATGCCGGAACGCGAGCTTGAACGCATCCGGGCTGAGTCCGCTGTCCAGCACGTCGACGCGTCCTCCGCTCGGAGCAACCGAGGCGACATCCTCGAGCCGGTGCCAATGCACGCTCACCGGGCCCGACCTCCGAGTTCTGCGCGCAGGAGGCCCGCACCGGCGCTCAGCGCCCCGAGCTTCCCGCGCGCGATGTGTCGGGGCAAGGGGGCCATGCCGCAGTTCGTGCTGGGGATCAGCTTGTCCGCGTCGACGAACTCGAGTGCCTTCCTGAGGGTGTCGGCGACCTCCTCAGGAGACTCGATCGCCTCGCTCGCCACGTCGATCGCTCCGAGCATGACCTTCTTGCCCCGGATGAGTTCGATGAGGTCCATCGGTACGTGGGAGTGCTGGGACTCCAACGACACGACGTCGATCGCGGACCGCTGCAGGAGGGGGAACGTCTCCTCGTACTGCCGCCACTCCGACCCCAGGGTCGCCTTCCAGTCGGTGTTCGCCTTGATCCCGTAGCCGTAGCAGATGTGCACGACGGTCTCCGCGCGCAGCCCTTCCGCCGCTCGCTCCAGTGCAGCGACCCCCCAGTCCCGCACCTCGTCGAAGAAGACGTTGAACGACGGCTCGTCGAACTGGATGACGTCGACGCCCGCGGACTCGAGTTCTCTCGCCTCCTCATTGAGGATGGTCGCGAACTCCCACGCCAGCTTCTCGCGGCTCTTGTAGTGGCGGTCGTAGAGGGTATCGATCATGGTCATCGGTCCCGGGAGCGCCCATTTGATCGGCCGATCGGTCTGCTGGCGGAGGAACCTCGCGTCGTCGACGAACACGGGCTTCTCGCGGCCGACGGCACCGACCACGGTCGGCACGCTCGCGTCGTAGCGGTCGCGGATGCGCACGGTCTCGCGCTGCTCGAAATCGACGCCGCTGAGATGCTCGATGAAGGTCGTGACGAAGTGCTGGCGGGTCTGTTCACCATCGCTGATGATGTCGATGCCGCCGTGGCGCTGCTCCTGGACGGCGATTCGCAGCGCGTCCTGCTTGCCCTCGATCAGAGCGTCGCCCTGCAGCGTCCAGGGCGACCAGAGGGTCTCCGGCTCGGCGAGCCAGGAGGGCTTCGGCAGACTGCCGACGATCGAGGTGGGCAACAGGGCGTTCATGCGCGACGAGCCTCCGCGAGTCGAGCGACGGGCGCCGGGTAGGTCGCGGCCCACCGCTCCAGCACCTCCCGGTGCGGCTTCACGAAGTGTTCCTCCGTGAACTTCCCCTGCGTGACCGCGAGTTCGCTGCGCTCGACCCGGTCGTAGGCGATCTGCGTGCGCGAGTAGTCCTGCTGCTCGAGGGTCGGCCGGTAGACGCCCGCGGCGGCCGAGTTCGCGTTGTAGAGCTCCGGTCGATAGATCTTCTGGAACGTCTCCATCGTGCTGAGCGTGCCGATGAGCTGCAGATTGGAGTAGTCGTTCAGGAGATCGCCGCGGTGATAGAACGCGAGGGGTGCCGCGCTGCCGCGGGGCATGAAGTACCGCGCGTCGAGCCCCATCTTCGCGAAGTAGTCGTCGGTCATCGAGGAGCCGTCCTGCTCGTACTCGACCCCGAGGACCGGGTGGTGGTTCGTGGTCCGGTGGTAGGCCTTGCTCGTCGAGACGCTGATGCAGATCACGGGCGGCAGCGGGAAGCGCGCCCGATATGCCGACGAGTCGAGGAAGTGCTGGAACAGCTTGCCGTGCAGGTCACCGAAGTCGTCGGGGACGTCGAACCTGCCGGCCGCCTCCTTGGCCGCGGGCAGCACCACGCTGAAGTCGTAGTCGCGCACGTAGGACGAGAAGTTGTTGCCCACGATTCCCTGGTGGCGGGAGCCGGTGTGCCGGTCGACGATCTGGATGTCGAGGAACTCGAGGAGCGGGAAGCGCTGATCCTCGCCTCCTGCGCGGAACCGCAACTCGACGGAGATGATCTCGAGTTCGACGGTGTAACGGTCCTGGTCGGGGTTGTCCCAGTCGGCGAGGTCGTTGAATCGACGATCGATCATCGTCAACGCGTTGCGAAGGTTCTGCTGACGGTCCTCGCCGCGGGCGAGGTTGGCGAAGTTCGTCGTGGCTCGGGAGCTCTGCGCGGGCGCGTAGTCCTCGTCGAAACGGGTGGTGGTGACGCTGAACGTGAACTCGTTCGTCATGAGAGCCAATCGGTGGGAGTGATCGGCAGGGAGGCCCTGCAGAGGTCGTGCCCCCATCGTGGGAGCACCGCGAAGGTATCGGGTAACTTGCGGAAGTTATGCATCCCTATAGGCTCTGCCTATGGCCAGGGGATCGAGCGGTATCACCTTGCAGCAGCTCCACTACTTCATCGAAGTCGCCACAGAGGGGTCGATCTCCGCGGCCGCCGACCTGCTGTACGTCGCCCAGCCGACCATGTCCGCAGCGATGAAGGATCTCGAGAAGCGGGTGCGCCGCGACCTCCTCGTGCGATCGGCCCGCGGCGTCACGCTCACCACCGACGGGGCCGAGTTCCTCGGGTACGCACGGCAGGTCGTCGAGCAGGTCGCGCTCCTCGAGCAGCGCTACCTCGGTCGGCCGCCGTCGCGACGCCTGCTCGGGGTGTCGGCACAGCACTACTCCTTCGCCGTGGATGCCTTCGTTCGGATGGTGAAGGCGACAGATGCGGCAGAGTACGAGTTCTCCCTCCGGGAGACGCGCACCTGGGACATCATCGAGGATGTCCGGACGCTCCGCAGCGAAGTCGGCATCCTCTACCGGAACGAGTTCAACCGGAAAGTCATCGACAAACTGCTGCGGGACTCCGGGCTGACATTCCACCCGCTCTTCGTGGCCGAACCGCACATCTTCATCTCGAGGAAGAATCCGCTCGTCTCGCTGGATCGCGTGACGCTCGCCGATCTCGCCGACCTTCCACGCCTCACCTTCGACCAGGGAGCGAACAACTCGTTCTATCTCGCCGAGGAGATCCTCTCCACCCTGTCGAGCAAGCAGGAGATCCGGGTCTCTGATCGCGCGACCATCTTCAACCTCATGATTGGACTCGACGGCTACACGATCTCGACGGGCATCGTCAGCGACGACCTCGACCCGGAGATCGTCGCCATCCCGCTCGACGTCGACGAACGCATCGAGATCGGCTGGATCGACCATTCCGCCATCCCGCTCACGGAGCAGGCGCAGCGTTACCTCGCGGAAGTGCGAACCGTCGTCGCGGAGTTCGGTGTGACCCTGCTCGGCTGACCGGCACGAATCGACCCCGAACGGCGACGGGCCCGCCCCGCCGCACGACGAGGCACTCCCACGGAACGTCGAGACTTCCGACGTAGCGTGGCGGCATGCGACTCGCCGTGCACACCTCGGGCGACGGCCCGCGCACAGCGGTTCTCATCCACGGCATCCAATCGGATCACCGCGCCTGGCACCGCGTCTCGGAGGAGCTCCGAGCGGAGGGGTTCCGTGTCGTCGCCGTCGATCTCGCGGGTCACGGGGCCAGCCCGCGGGCGCGTCGCTACTCTCCGCGGCAGTGGGCCGACGACGTGGTCGAGTCGCTCGAGTCGGAACTCGACGGCCCGCCGGATCTCATCGTCGGGCACTCCCTCGGGGGCCTCGTCGCGAGCCTCGTCGCCGAGCGTCTTCCGCCGGGCGCCGCGGTCTATGTGGACCCGGCGTTCTCCTTCCCGCGCGGGGTGCGGGGCTTCGTGCTCAAGGCGATCTTCGCGCTCGCGCCGCGCCCGGGGGCGGGGATGTTGCGTCGGCTCAACCCGCGCTGGGGCGACGACGATGTCGAGCTCGAGCTCGCGACGCTCAAACTGTGGGACAAGCGCACGATTCTCGGCTTCGTGAGCACGCGACCGCTGCGGTCACCGCGCACCCTGGTCGCTCCGACCCTCGTCGTGCTCGCCGAGCGCAGTCTGTTGATCGCGGCGCGCGACGTCGAGCGGATGCGACGCGACGGGATGACGGTCGAAACGGTCCTCGGCGCGGGGCACACCGTCTTCCGCGACGATCACACGCGCTTCATGCAGCTGCTGCGCGCTCACCTGTCCGTCTCGGTGGTCGACTAGCGCCCCACGGGGGCGTGTCGAGATCCGGCTCAGACCGAGCGCAGCACCGCGACGATCTTGCCGAGGATCTCGGCGTCGTCGCCCAGGATCGGCTCGAACGACGAGTTGCGCGGCAGGAGCCAGGTGTGGCCGTCGCGCTGCCGGAAGACCTTCACGGTGGCCTCGCCGTCGAGCATCGCGGCGACGATCTCTCCGTTCTCGGCGGACTTCTGCTGGCGTACGACGACCCAATCGCCGTCGCAGATCGCGGCGTC
>NZ_JBMRCP010000029.1:0-175141 GCF_057350545.1 Pseudolysinimonas sp.
CGACTACAACGTCGAGCGGGCGCAGCGCGGCATCGTCTACATCGACGAGATCGACAAGATTTCGCGCAAGTCCGACAACCCCTCGATCACCCGCGACGTCTCGGGCGAGGGCGTGCAGCAGGCGCTGCTGAAGATCCTCGAGGGCACGACGGCCTCGGTGCCGCCGCAGGGCGGTCGCAAGCACCCGCATCAGGAGTTCATCCAGATCGACACGACGAACGTGCTGTTCATCGTGGCCGGTGCGTTCGCGGGGCTGGAAGACATCATCTCAGCACGCGTCGGCAAGCGCGGCATCGGCTTCGGCGCCCCGCTGCACAGCAAGCGCGACGAGTCGGAGCTGTTCAGCGAGGTGCTGCCGGAAGATCTCCACAAGTTCGGGCTCATCCCCGAGTTCATCGGTCGTCTGCCCGTCGTGACGACCGTGTCGCCGCTCGACCAAGACGCGCTCATGCAGATCCTCACCGAGCCGAAGAACGCGCTCGTGCGCCAGTACCAGCGCATGTTCGAGATCGACGGCGTCGAGCTCGAGTTCGAGACGGATGCCCTCGAAGCGATCGCGGATCTCGCGAAGCTGCGCCAGACCGGCGCTCGCGGGCTCCGCGCCATCCTCGAAGAGGTGCTCGGCCCGATCATGTTCGACGTGCCCTCCGACGACGACGTCGCCCGCGTGGTCGTCACGAAGGCCGCCGTGCTCGAGAACGCGGCGCCGACGATCGTGCCGCGCACCGAGCAGCGCCGCGAGAAGTCCGCCTAGGTCTCGACACGCGCCTGCGCGCTACTCGACCGCCGAGGGCGCGACGAGGTGGCCGTCCTTGATCTCGAGGATGCGGTCGGCGTGCGCCGCCATCCGCGGGTCGTGCGTGGAGACGATCGCCGCGACGCCGCGATCGTGCACGAGACGCGCGATGAGCGACATCATCGCCTCGGCGTTGACGCTGTCGAGCTGACCGGTCGGCTCGTCGGCGATGAGCAGGCGTGGCGAGTTGGCGAGGGCGCGGGCGATCCCGAGACGTTGCTGTTGACCGCCGGAGAGTTCGTCAGGTCGCTGATTCTCGTGCCCCGTGAGCCCCACCGCGGCGAGCAGCTCGGCGGTGCGGCGCTCCCGATCGGCGGCGGGCATCCCGGCGATGCGCATCGGCAGCTCGACGTTCTCGGCCGCCGACAGCACGGGCAGCAGCGCGAAACCCTGGAAGATGAACCCGAGTTCGCCGCGCCGCAGGTCGACGAGCTCCGCTTCGCTCGCCCCGGTGACGACGCGGTCGCCGAGGGTGACGGTGCCGGAGGTCGGGGTGTCGAGTCCGCCGAGCAGGTTGAGCAGGGTCGTCTTGCCAGAGCCCGAGGCGCCGCGCAGGATGACGAGTTCGCCCGCGTGCAGCTCGAGATCGACGCCTGCGACGGCGTGCACCTCCGTCGGGCCCGACCCGTAGGTGCGGGTCAGGCCGGATGCTCGCAGCACAGGTACCGTCGTGCTCATCGCTCCTCCTCCGTGGTGGGGTGCACCTGCACGTGGTCGGTCTCGAGCTCGAGTCGCACGCGGTCGCGCATGTCGAGCCGAGTCAGGTAGTCCTGCGGCAACTGCATCCGCCCGACGCGATCGAGCACGGCGTACTCGCGCGCGTGCAGGCTCTCCACGCCGTGCTCGTCGACGGCGGTCCGTCGGAGCACCTCGGTGGAGGTGCGGCCGTCGCGGATCTGCACCGTGCGGCGCACCTGCGTCGACACGCCCTGGTCGTGCGTGACGATCAGCACGGTGACGCCGAGCCTCTCGTTGACGTCGCGGAGGGCGTCGAAGACGAGCTGCGAGTTGGCCTCGTCGAGCTCACCCGTGGGCTCGTCGGCGAACAGCACACGTGGTGAGTTGGCGAGGGCGACGGCGATCGCCACCCGCTGCTGCTGCCCGCCCGACAACTGCGCGGGTCGACGGTCGCGCAGAGCACCGATCCCGAGAAGGTCGAGCAGCTCGTCCACCCGTGCCGCCCGGCGGCGGACCGGCACGCGTGCGATCGACAGCGGGGTCGCGACGTTCTCGGCGGCCGAGAGGTAGGGGAGGAGGTTGCGGGAGGTCTGCTGCCAGATGAACCCGACGCTGTGCCGGCGATAGCGCGTGCGGGCGCGACGGCTCATGGTGAGCAGGTCGTGGCCGTCGACGCGCGCCTTCCCCGCTGTCGGTACGTCGAGGCCGGACAGGATCGACAGCAGCGTCGATTTGCCCGACCCCGACGCGCCGACGATGGCGGTGAGCTCGCCGTCGGCGACCTCGAGGGTGAGCCCTTGAAGGGCCTGCACCTCGACGCCTTCGGCCGAGAAGATGCGCACCAGGTCGGTGCACTCGATCTGCGGGTTCATCCGTCTCCCATCATGCGTCGCCCACCTTCAGGGCGCCGGCGGGGGCGAGTCGTCGCCCGAGTGCCACCGCGATCGCGCCGGCGGCGACCACGGTGAGGAGGAACACGAGGAGCGCGGCGGCGACCGCGAGCGGGTCGATGAGCGGGCCGGGCTGGCTGAGACCGCCGACGAAGGGCCGCAGGTCGAGCACCGACGTCACGATCCCGGCGAGCGCGATCCCGAGCCCCGAGCCGACGACGAGCGCCGCGAGCGCGAGTGGCCCCAGCTCCCAGGCGAGCACTCCGCGCAGTTGGGGGGTCGACATCCCGAGGATGCGCAGCACACCGAGCAGGCGGTTGCGTGCCGCCGCAGCGCTCACCGAGGCCAGTACGACGGTGAGCACGATGAGCAGCAGGGAGGCGGCCGCGGCGAGCAGCAGCGCGCCCTCGACCCCCTGGATGACGGGGGAGCGCGCCTCCCGCAGGCTCGACGCGGTGTCGAGCACGACGACGAGCCCGCGCACGCTCTGCGGCTGCGCCGCCGCGACGGCGGCGTCGAGGTCGGCGGCGACGGTGGCAGGCTCTGCCGCGGGGTCGAGCGAGACGAGCAGCCGCTCGGGGGCCGGCAGCCCGAGGCCGAGCTCATCGGCGGAGGCGGCGTCGACGAGCACCCAGTGCCGGGTCATGCCGGGCAGTGCGGTCGGCGGCACGGTTCCCGCGACTCGTACGACGGCATCCCCGAGCTCGGGGTCGTCGCTGCCGATGCGGTCGGCCCAGTCGGAGGAGACGAGCATCGGCACGGGGCCGCCCGCGGTGGGCGTGAGCTCGGGCAGATCGGGCCGGATGCGGTGGAGGGTCGCGGTGTCGGCGACCACGAGGAAGACGTCGCTCTCGGAGGCGCCGTCGACGAACGGCACCCCGACCGCTCGGGTGAGCGTGGCGGCGTCGCTGACACCGGGCACCGCGCGCGCCGCGTCGACGGCCCCGGAGTCGAGCACGAAGGCGCGCACCTGCAGATCGGCGCCGACGGCATCCCGAGCCCCCACCTCGAGACCGTGGCGCACCGTCGTGACGAAGACGGTCGAGAAGACGACGATCGAGACCCCGACGATGAGCGCGAGCGCGGTCGCGAAGCCGAGGGCGGGATCGCGCACCGCCCGAGCCGAACCGAGCAGACCCACCGCACCGTCGCGCGCGCGAAGGAGTCGCTGAAGCGCGAGCGGGGGAGCCGGGTAGAGCCGCAGGGCGATGACGCACACCGCGAGCGCGAGCAGCAGCGGGGTCGCCGACAGCAGCGGATCGACACCCACCGCGGCGGCGGACGGCACGAGTCCCCGCCGCGAGAGCAGCCAGAGCGCGACGGCGGCGAGTCCGACGATCCCGAGCTCGACGACGATCCGCGCGCGTGAGGTGCCCCGCATCCGAAGGTCGTTGCGGGGTGGACGGAGGCCACGCGGCGAGGTCAGCGCGGCGAACAGCACGATCGGCGCGAGCGCGAGCAGAACCGGAGCGATCCCACCCGCGAGCCCCGGATCTCCGGGGAGCAGCACGGCGGCGAGCACCATCCCGATCGCCGCCGGGGGGACGGCGACGAGCAGTCCCTCGAGTGCCATCATGCCGCGCACCTGGAGGCCGCTCGCCCCCCGGGCGGCGAGGAGCGAGAGCGCGGACGTGCGGCGGGCGATGACCGAGCGGATGCCGAGGGCGACGACCGCGAGCAGCACTCCGAGCAGACCGGAGAGGCTCAGGGCGAGCAGCGCCGACACCGCGGTCACGCGCTCCTGCACCCGGTCGAGGGCGTCGGGCAGACCGCTGCGGAACTCGAGGCTGCCGCCCCGGGGTAGGAACGTCGCCGTCGACGCGAGCTCGCGCACCTGCGCCGCGACGACCTCGGCGTCGGCGAGGGCGATCCTCGCCGGATCGATCGGCACCCAGGCCTCGAGCCGCCCGTTCTGCAGCGGGTCCTGCAGCGGGATCGCCGTCTCGGGAGCGACGTAGACGCTCGTGCGGATCGTCGGCAGCACCCCGGGCTCGGCTTCGACGATCGGCGCGAGCAGACTCGACTGGTGCTGCCAGTAAGTGTCGTCGGCGTCGACCGGCTCGTAGACGGCGGCGACGCGCAGGTCGGCGGGGAGGTATCCGAGCACGTCGCCGATCTCGAGTCCTGCGGCATCGGCGACCGCGGCGGAGAGCGCGACGTCGATCGGGGCGTCGGGGTCGAGGTCGGGCCGCCACGGTTCCGGTAGCTCCCCCTCGAGCACCCGGATGCGGTCGGCGACGCGCAGATCGAGCGCGAGGTCGACGATGAGCCGCAGACGGCGCACCCCCGGTGGCGACGCGTCGTCGGCGACCGTGCGCGCGACCCACTGCGGGGTGAGGGTCGCGCTCGCGAGCGGATCGGTCAGCCGCTCGGGCGTGTGCACGATCGCGCTGTCCATCGCGCCGAGCAATCGGTCGAGGTCACCCTCCGGAGTGGTCTGTGCGAATCCGACGCGGCCGCTCGCGCTCAGGTCGATGAGCACGGGGGAGGCCGAGGTCAGCTGGAACCGTAGTTCTTCCGTACCGACGGCGGCGAGGGCACGCGGGGCGAGCGCGGTCGCGAGCACCGCGAGCCCGACGAGAATCCCGACGAGCACCGACCCCGTGACGCCGGAGCGCAGATGCCGCACGACGAGCGCGGGGCTGCTCAGCCCGCTCATCGCGACTCCTCCGACGGCGAGGCGGTGCGGGCGGCGCGGGCGAGGTCGGCGCGGGCGACGATGACGACGGCGAGGAGCGCGACGACGAGGGCGCCGAGCGCGAGCACGAGCGGCACGACGGCGACGGCGGCCGACGTCGCGATCTGCGGGTCGAGGCCCGGGACCGCGGCGCGCGCGACCGGAGGGACGGTGAGGACCACGACGGCCGCCCCGGCGAGGAGCCCCGCGAGTGCGCCGTAGCCGACCACCGCGCCGAGCTCGCGCCCTCGGATGGCGGCCTGGTCGGCGGGCGAGAGGCCGAGCGCACGCAGGATGGCGATGCCGCTCCGACGCTCTCGGCGGAGCGACCGCCCCGCGGCCACCACCCCGGCGACGGCGAGCACGGCGCACCCGGCGGCGGCGAGCCACAGCGCGAGGACGGCGGAGCCGAGCAGCTCGCGCCCGGCGGGATCCCCCGCGGAGTCGATGCGGCTGTTCGCGGGCAGCAGTTCGCGCACGTCGGGGAGGGTCGCGGCGGGATCGTCGGTCGAGATCCAGAGGTCGGTCGATCCCGGTTGCCGGTCGGTGAGTCGCAACCCGTAGTGCTGCACGACCGTGAGGTCGAGCAGGAGCGCCACGGCGGTCGGGGATGTCGGCACCACCGGGACGATGCCGATGACGTCGACGACGAGCTGCTGCGTGACGCTGCCGACCGAGAAGGTGAGGTCATCGCCGACGTCGACGCTGTACGCGTCGGCGAGCGCCTGCGAGACGACGACCGGGGGCTTCACGTCGTCGCTGAACCCGCCGTCGAGCGTCGCGGTCAGGCGGGCGCGCTCGGTCGACGTCACCGCGCGGAAGCCGAGACCGTCGTCGGTCGGGGTCGGCGGGTACGAGGTCGCCACCGGCGAGTCGGGGAACCACACGCCCTCGAGCGGCAGCTCTTCCGCCGCCCCGCCGCTCGTCGCGGTCAGGCTGCCCAGCCGCAGGGTGCCCGGCGAGACTCCGGTCACCGACGCGTCGGGGATGTCCACGTCGAACGCGACGAGGCGCAGCGCCGCGGCGACGCGGTCGAGCACCGCGGGCAGCTCACCCGAGTAGAGGGTCTCGGCTCGCACCGGATCGGTCGGGGCGGTCGGATCGGCACTCGTCGTGACGACCGCGAGGGGCACGAGACGCTGCACGCCGTAGGAGTCGCGCACGATCGCCGTGACCTGCGGCGGCACCTCGAAGAACTCGGTGCGCACGGTGAGGCGGAGCTCCGTTGTGCCGGCCGGTACCACCGGCCCGGGGGGCGCGATACGCAGCGCATCCGCTGCAGCGACCGGGTCGAAGGCGCCGGGGAACGACGCGGCGACGGAGGCGAGGGCGTCGGGCGCGACCGACACGATCGTGCCCGAGCCGGTGCCGAGCTGCAGGTCGTCGAGTTCGAGCGGCGCGATCCCTTCGACGCCCGGGACCTCCTGGAGTCGGTCGACGGCCTCGGCCGGGATGCCGGGGGAGTTGGCAGAGACATGCAGGTCGGACCCTGCGCGCAGCTCGCCCGCGAGGTCGAAGGTCGCCGTCCAGGTCGCCTGGTAGCCGGCCGCCGTGACGATGCTGCCGACGCCGAGCGCGACGACGAGGAGCGGGGCGGCGGCGAGGGCGGGACGACGCGACACCGTGCGGCTCGACAGCAGCCGACGCACCCCGCCGCGCGTTGCGAGTCGTTCGTCGAGGCGCGCGACGAACGGGAAGATCGCGAGCGCCCCGAGCGCGACGGCGACGAGGGTGAGCGCGGGGGCCGGAACCGCCACGGGGTCGACAGCGCTGCCGCCGTTCGCGGTCGGAGTGACGGGCGACCCGTAGAGGTTCAACTGCCAGACCGAGAGCGCCGCCGCGGCGACCGCGAGCGCGAGTACGCCGCCGCCGGTCAGCCGACGGCGGCGGCCGGTGGCATCCGAGGGGTCGCGCACGGTCTGTCGCAGCGCCGAGCGCGCGGTGCTCACGGCGACCGTCGTCGTCGCGGCCACCACCGTCGCGATCACCGGGAGGGCGAGCGAGGGCAGGGAGACGGCTCCCACCCCGGGGAGGAGAGCCAGGATGCCGAGGGCGGCCCCGACGCCGAGAAGCGCGCCGAGTGCGGCGACGACCGCCACCTCGGCCGCGGAGCGGGTCGCGATGCCGAGGGCGGAAGCCCCGCGCGACCAGAGCAATGCGGTCTCGGCCGCGCGGAGCGCCGTGAGCAGGCGGGCGAGTTCGGCGAACGTGACGAGTGCGATCGCGCCGAGCAGCAGCAGGGCGACGGGCTGAACGGCTCGGAATCCCGCGATTCCGGCATCGAGGTCGTTCACCGTCTGCAGAAGCCTGCCGCTCTTGGCGAGGCCGCGAAGTCCGCCGTCCTCGCCCTCCCAGCCGCGGTGGAGGGTGCGCCAGGCACTCGCGAGCCGGTCCAGCTCGTCGACGTCGACCGCGGCGAGCGACGGGACGAGGGTCCAGCGCGCCTGCGGGCGCACCTCCTCCCACGCGCTCCAGGCCGACTCCGGCACGATGACGGGTCCGATCGCCGTCGACAAGCGCCCGGTCTCGATGAGCGGGTCACCGAGCCAGCGCGGGTCGAGCCTGTCGGTGGCGCGCCAGGTGCCGGCGACGGTGAAGGCCGTGCCCTCGATCGTGAGCGGGTCGCCCGGAGCGAGCCCGAGTTCGGCCGCGGCGTCGGCTTGCACGAGCACCTCGTCGTCGTCGGCGTAGTCCCCGGAGACGAGCGACAGCCGCTGCTCGTCGTCGTCCAGGCTCAGGACGACGACGCGCCGCGTGACACCGTCACCGTCGGCGGCGGCGGCCTCGGCCTGGAGGCTCCGGTCGACGGCGATCGGCACGTCGACGGTCGCGAAGCGGCGGTCGATCATCCCCCGCACGTCGGCGTCCTGCCGGGTCGCGTCGGCGGCGAGCGGCAGACCGAGCCGGAGTGCGAGGTACGCGCCCGAGCGCTCCGCGAAGCCCGCACGCACGCCGGCCGCTGCTTGACGGTCGAGATACCCGGCGATCCCGGCCGCGAGCCCGACGACGAGGGTGGAGGTGATGAGCAGCGCCACGAACCAGCCAGCGTGCTCCCGCAGGCGGGTGAGCGGGGACGGCACGTCTTGAGGACCTCACTCGCGTTGGGAAGTTGCCGGAAGTCTATGCGTCGGGCGTCTCTCCGGCCCACAGTCCGATCCGTCACGTCGCGGACTTGACCTGTACTTCATTCCCTGCTTTATTAACTCCTGAACTAAGTCACGCCGATGTGACCGACCCGACACAGCCGAGGACCTCGATGGTGAACCATCCGACTGCGCGCACCGACCTGAGTCGGTCCGCGATCCTCGCCCATCTGGGCGCGCAGGGGGCCGCGTCGCGCGCCGACCTCGCTCGCGCTCTCGACCTCTCACCGGCACTCATGACGCAACTCGTGAAGGGTCTGCTCGCCGACGGCCTCGTAGAGGAGCGCGACGAACAGCGCTCAGGAGGACGTCCCGCCCGCCTGCTCGGGCTCGCCACCGCGGCCGGACGCGCCGTGGGCGTGAAGGTTGCGCCCGACCACCTCGCGTTCGTGGACGTCGGCCTCGATGGTGCGGTGGTGCGCTCCGCGCACGAGCCTTTCGATCCGACGACCCCGACGATGCTCGATGAACTCGTGAAGGCTCTCGAACGGTTCATCGACGGTGGTGCGCTGCCCGTGCTCGGCATCGGCGTCGGCGTTCCGGGTGCTGTCGACGAGCAGGGAAACGGTCTCACCGACTCGCACCAACTCGGGTGGGCGAAGATTCCGCTCGGCTCGGCGCTACGACGAGCACTGGGCCTCCCCGTGCTCGTCGAGAACAACGTGAACGCCCTCGCGATGGCCGAGCAGCTCTTCGGGCTCGGGCGCCAGCACCGCAACTATCTCGTGCTCACCATCGGCTCCGGCGTCGGTGCGGCGATCGTCGTCGATGGCGTCGTCGTGCGCGGCGGCTCGGGAGGCGCGGGCGAGATCGGCCACGTTCCCGTCGTAGAGGGTGGAGCCTCCTGCACGTGCGGCAACTCCGGGTGCCTCGAGTCGATCGTCGGCGAGGCGGCGCTCGAGAGTGCGGCCCGAGAAGCCGGTGTGATCTCGCCGGCTGCAGGGATCACCGCCCTCACGCGTGCGGCAGACGACGGTGACGCCGAGGCGCAGCGGATCTTCGGTCGCGCCGGTCACGACCTGGCGCGGGTGGTCGCGGGCGTCGTGCAGATCTTCGACCCCGAGGTCGTCGTCGTGCTCGGAGAGGGAACGGCGGCCTGGTCCCACTGGTCGTACGGCTTCGAGCCCGAGTTCCGCCGCGCGCTCCTTCCCGCCCGGCGCGGCGTGCCTGTCGTCGTTGAGAACTGGACCGACGAGAGCTGGGCGCAGGGCGCTGCCGCCCTGGTGCTCTCCACGCCGTTCGACTCGGGCGGCCTCGCCGGCGAGCAGGGCCGCCTCGTGCGCTCGCGGCTCAACGACCTCTCGACTCTTCAGGAGGAATCCGATGGTCGGTGAACGCGGAGCGAAAAAGCTCCTGCTCATCCTGCTCTTCCTGCTGCCGGCGCTCATCCCGCTCGTCGCGTTCCGGCTGTTCCCGATGGTCGCGTCGGTCTGGGTGAGCCTCGTGGAATGGAATCTGCTGCGGCCTCCCGTCTTCGTCGGGATCGCGAACTACACCGAGGTGCTGGGCGACCCGCGCTTCCACAAGGCGCTCGGCAACACCCTCTACTACATGGTCGGGTACCTGCCGCTCGTGCTCGTCGGCGCACTCGCCGTCGCGCTGCTGCTCAACTCCCGGCTCAATGGACTGGCGTTCTTCCGCAGCATCTACTTCTTGCCGGTCGTCACGAGCTGGGTCGTCGTCGCGCTGCTCTGGAAGTGGCTGCTCAGCCCGCAAGGCGGGATGGTCAACTACCTGCTGAGCCTCGTCGGCATCGAGGGCCCTGGCTGGTGGACCGACCCGGACTGGGCGATGCCGGCCATCATCATCGCCTCGGTCTGGAAGGACCTCGGCTTCAACATGCTGATCCTGCTCGCCGGGTTGCAGAACATCCCGGAGGAGCTGTACGAGGCGGCGCGCATCGACGGCGCGGGGGTGTGGCGGCGCATCCGCTCGATCACGCTCCCCCTCCTGACCCCGTCGATCCTCTTCGTGATGATCCTCGCCATGATCGGGGCGTTCCAGGTATTCGACCAGGTCTGGGTCATGACCGAAGGCGGCCCGGGAGGCGCGACGACCGTCGTCATGGAGCAGGTCGTGCAGAACGCCTTCCGGTACGGCCGGATGGGCGAGGCGTCGGCGATGAGCTGGATCCTCTTCGCGATCATCCTGACCTTCACCGTCCTGCAGCTGAGGTTCCAACGGAAGTGGGTGCACTATGGGAATTGAGCGCCCGTGGGTCTCGGCCCTGCGCATCGCCGTCATCGCAGGCGGCGCCGTCATCTTCCTCTTCCCGTTCGTGTGGATGGTCGCGACCTCCCTCACGACCGACAGCGAGCTGTTCAAGACGCCGCCGTCGATCATCCCGAACCCCGTCGACACATCGGCTTACGAGCGGCTCTTCAGCGGCGAGATCCCGCTCGGTCGCTGGATCCTCAACAGCCTCGGGGTCTCGCTCGCCGTGATGCTGCTGCAGGTGCTGACGAGTGCGATGGCGGCGTACGCCTTCACGCGCTTCCAGTTCCGCGGACGCAATGCGCTCTTCGTGCTGTTCCTCGCGACGCTCATGGTGCCGTTCCAGGTGATGGTGGTGCCGCTCTTCATCGAGCTGCGCTACCTGGGGCTGCTCGACAGCTACGCCGGCCTCATCATCCCCGAGATCGCGATGCCGTTCGGTGTCTTCCTGCTGCGCCAGGCGTTCCTCACGATCCCGCGCGACTACGAGGAGGCGGCCTTCGTCGACGGCGCGGGCCACATCCGGGTCTTCACCCGCATCATCCTGCCGATGTCGAAGCCCGCGCTCGCCACCGTCGCCGTCTTCTCGTTCATGGGGTCGTGGAACAACTTCCTCTGGCCGCTCGTCGTCATCAACAACCCGGAGCTCATGACGCTCCCCCTCGGACTCTCCAGCCTGTCCAGTCGCTTTGTCACCGACTGGAACCTGTTGCTGGCGGGGGCGACTCTCTCGGTCCTTCCGATCGTCGCCGTCTTTCTGTTCGCGCAGCGCTACATCCTCCAAGGCGTTGCCATGTCCGGGCTCAAAGGCTGAGTCCGCTCACGAGAGGAAATTCCATGTCACTCACATTCCGACGCTCGCGCGCCGCGATCGCCCTCGGGGCGGCCGCGATCGCGAGCCTGGCCCTCGCCGGATGCACCGGCTCCTCCGACGACGGCGGCCCCGTCGAGATCGAGTACTTCAACTTCACGGCCGGTGCCGACCACGAAGACAAGCTCGAGCGGATCGTCGCGGCGTTCGAGGATGAGAACCCCGACATCACCGTCAAGGTCTCCAACGCGGCCTTCGAGGACTACTTCACCCAGTTGAAGACGCAGATCGCCGGCAACACCGCGCCCGACACGTTCGAGCTCAACTACGAGAACTTCGTGTCGTTCGCGGCCTCGGGTGCGCTCCTCGATCTCGAGGCGCAGATCGGCGACGGCGGCATCGACCCCGCCGCGTTCTACCCGAAGGCGTACGACGCGTTCACATACGACGGCATCCAGTACGGGCTTCCGGAGAGCTTCTCCGTCGTCGTCCTCTACTACAACAAGGACCTCTTCGACCAGGCGGGTGTCGAGTACCCCACCGAGGAGTGGACCTGGGACGACGAGCAGGAGGCCGCCGAGGCCATCCGCGCCCTCGGCGACGACATCTACGGCGTCTATCAGCCGGTGCAGTTCTTCGAGTTCTACAAGGTGCTCGCCCAGAACGGTGGCGAGTTCTTCAACGCCGACCTGACCGAGGCGACCTTCAACAGCCCGGAGGGTGTCGAGGCGGCAGAGTGGCTCGTCGAGAAGGTCGGCACCACGATGCCCACCGACGCGCAGCGCGACGGTCGCGGCGACGACCTGCTGTTCATGGACGGCAAGGTCGGCATGTGGCACACCGGGATCTGGATGTTCGGGCTGCTCGCGGACGGGATGTCCGGCAACTGGGACATCGCCGTCGAGCCGGGGAACGCCCAGCGCGCGTCGCACTTCTTCGCCAACGCCGCGGTCGCGTCGGCCACCACGGAGCACCCCGAAGCTGCCGCCAAGTGGCTGCAGTTCCTCGCCGCCAGCGAGGTCACGGTGGACGAGCGTCTCAACGGCAACTGGGAACTGCCCGCCGTGTTCGACGACACCCTGCTCGCGCCCTACCTCGAGCAGAGCCCGCCGGCGAACCGTCAGGCCGTGTTCGACGCGCTCGAGGGCGTCGTCGTACCGCCCGTGATCGAGCGCCAGCAGGAACTGCAGGACATCGTCACGCTCTACCTGCAGAAGGCGGTCATCGGCGAACTGTCGGTCGAGGAGGCCCTCAACCAGGCCAAGGCGGAAGTCGACGCACTGCTCTGATGAAAATCGACCCGATTCACGCCCGTCTCGTGCCTCGTAGCATCGAGGTCATCCGGGGCGGTCAGGCGGCCACGGGAGCGTACCTCGCGTCTCCCACCTTCCCCACGTACCAGTACTCCTGGTTCCGGGACGGGGCGTTCATCGCCGATGCGATGAGCCGGGTGGGTGAGGCGGACAGCGCGGAGGCGTTCTTCGGCTGGTGCGCCAAGATCCTGACAGACCGCCGCGACCAGGTCCTGAACCTGGTCGAGCGGGGTGAGCGCGGCGTGGAGGACGTCGCGCTCACCGACCACCTCCACACGCGATATCGCACCGACGGCACGGAGTCGCCGGTGGAGTGGGAGAACTTCCAACTCGACGGCTACGGCACCTGGTTGTGGGCGCTCGGCGAGCATCGCGAGCGCCACGGAGCCGACATCGATCGCTATCTCGCGGGCATCGAGCTCACCGTCGCCTACCTGTGCGCGTTCTGGTCAAGCCCGTTCTACGACTGGTGGGAGGAGAACGGCGACCTTCGGCATCCCTCGAGCCTCGCCGCCGTGCGCGCCGGCCTCGTCGCGGCGTCGTCGTGGCCGGAGGTGCCGCGACCCCTGCGCGACAGGGCGGCGACGGTCGCGGAGGAGATCCGCGCGTTCGTGCTGCGCGAGGCCGTCGTCGACGGGCACCTGGTCAAGCACCTCGGATCGACCGACGTCGACGCCAGCCTCGTCGCGTGCGTGACGCCGTTCCGCCTCGTCGACCCCACCGACCCGATCGCCGTCGCCACCGTCGAACGCGTGCGGCACGAACTCGCCCCCGGCGGCGTCTACCGCTACCTCGCCGATACCTTCTACGGCGGCGGGGAGTGGGTGCTGCTCGCCGCGTTCCTCGGCTGGCACGACGCCGAGCAGGGGGATCGGGATGCCGCGCTCGCCCGGCTCGAGTGGATCGCGCGCCAGGCGGATGCCGAGCTCCATCTTCCCGAGCAGGTCGACGGCAACGCGCTGTTCCCCGACCGCATCGAGGAGTGGGTGCAGAGATGGGGGCCGAGCGCGCGACCCCTCCTCTGGTCCCACGCCATGTACCTGACCCTCGCCCACGCCCTCGGCCTGACCTCGCAGAGGACCCCATGATCCGCCACACCCCGATCGGACGCGGTCACAAGTACCGCGCGAGCCTCGACCAGCGTCACCCGGTGCTGCCGACCACGGGCGAGGAGGTCACCGTCGGGGCACTCGCAGCCCCGGGGCTCGCCGTCCACGTCGAGGTCGAGCGAGACGGCATCCTCTCGACGGTCGCCGCGACCGCGATCGACTCGATCGGCTCGGGACGCGGCCTCGCCGACGCCGACGGGCACCTCGCCGCCGCGGCGGAGGCGGGGGAGGACACGGGCGGCCTCGACCCCTGGTCGGCCTCGATCGGTCCCTTCTCGGCGGACGAGTCCGTGCGCTACCGGCTGCGCTCCGGGGACGCCAGGACGACGACCGCCTGGTTCGAACTCCCCGTGTCGGCCTGGTCGGCCGAGGGTGGCCGGCTCGACATCGATGGCGGCGCGGCGGACCTCGTCGTGCCCAGCAGCGTCGAGTGGCTCGCCGCTGACGGCGCCGGACCCACGCGCGTGCGGTTCGCCTTGCGCCTGGCTGCCTCGGAGCACGTCGTCGGGCTGGGCGAGCGATTCCACGCGCTCGATCAGGTCGGCCGCGCCGTCGATGCGACGGTCTTCGAGCAGTACTGCGACCAGGGCGAGCGGACGTATCTCCCTGTCCCCTTCGCCCACGTCGTCGGCGGCTCCGGCTGGGGCTTCCACGTCGACACGACCCGGCGCGTCTGGTTCGACGTCGCTTCGCGCGAACCCGGGATGCTGTGGGTCGAGGTGCAGCTGGATCCGGCCGATCCCTTCCTCGCCGTGCATACCTGGTCGGGCACACCCGCCGAGGTGCTCGACGGGTTCTTCGGAGTCGTCGGTCGCCCCAAGGCGATCCCGGATTGGGCGTATCAGCCCTGGATCAGTTCGAACGAATGGAACACGCAGGCACGCGTGGAGGCCGAGGTGGCCCGGAGTCTCGCGGAGGGCGTCGCCGTCGGGGCGATCGTCATCGAGGCGTGGAGCGACGAGGGCACGATCCACATCTGGCGCGACGCGCGGTACACACCGCGCCACGACGGCGAGCCGCTGCGCTATGACGACTTCAGCTTCCCCGACGATGGCGCCTGGCCTGACCCGAAGGGCATGATCGAGAGGCTCCGCGCGCAGGGGGTGCGCACCATCCTCTGGCAGATCCCCGTCGTCCCCGACCACGACCTCGAAGACGACGAGCAGCTCATCGCCGACCGGGTCGCCCTCGTCGACCGCGGGTACGCCGTGATGGAGGAGGACGGGCGCCCGTATCGCAACCGCGGCTGGTGGTTCCCCCGTGCCCTCCTCCCCGACTTCACTCGCGCCGAGGTGCGCCGGTGGTGGACCGACAAGCGCCGTTACCTCGTCGAGGAGATGGGCGTCGCGGGCTTCAAGACCGACGGCGGCGAGCACACGTGGGGCGACGAGCTGCGGTTCGGCGACGGCACCCGAGGGGATGTTTCCAACAACCGCTACCCGAACTTGTACGCGCAGGCCTTCCACGAGCTGCTCGACTCGGCCGGCGTCGACGGCGTGACGTTCTCACGCGCGGGCCACGCCGGAGCGGGATCCTTCCCCGCGCACTGGGCCGGCGACGAACGCTCGACGTGGCCCGCCTACCGCGCGTCCGTGACGGCCGGCCTCACCGCGGGCGTGAGCGGCGTCTTCTCCTGGAGTTGGGACCACGGAGGGTTCTCGGGCGAGCTGCCGACCGTGGAGCTCTACCTCCGCACGGCGGCGATGGCGGTGTTCAGCCCGATCATGCAGTACCACGCCGAGTTCAACGCCCACCGCGTCCCGTCGCGCGATCGTACGCCATGGAATGTCGCCGAGCAGTCGGGAGACCCTCGGGCGCTCTCGCTCTACAAGCACTTCACCGACATCCGCACGCGCCTCGCACCGTATCTGGTCGAGGAGGGGCAACGAGCGATCGAGACGTCGACACCGCTCATGCGACCGCTCTTCTTCGACCTGCCCGACGACGAGCGCATCTGGGACTTCCCGTTCCAGTACCTGCTCGGATCGGCGCTGCTCGTGGCCCCCGTCGTGGAGGAGGGCGCCACGCGCTGGAGCACCTACCTGCCGGCCGGTCGCTGGGTAGACGCGTGGACGGGGGAGGAGTTCGAGGGCGGCCGGGTCATCGAGCGGGCGGTGCCTCTCGACGAGATCCCGGTGTACGTGCGGGCCGACCGCTGGGCGGGACTGCGCGACGTCTTCGAGGGCTGAGCGACCCTAGGCTGGCGGGATGCGCGCCACCTCGATCGCCCAGCCGATCTCCGCGGGCGTCGTCGCCGGGGTCACCGGTTTCGCGAGCGGGTTCCCGCTGCTCATCGCGGGGCTGCACAACGTCGGCGCGAGCGACGAGCAGGCGGCGTCGGGGCTGCTGATGCTGTGCCTGATCCCGGGCGTCATCACGATCGTGCTGAGCCTCGTCACCCGCATCCCGATCTCGGTCGTCTGGTCGACCCCGGCCGCGGCGCTCGTGCTCGCGTCGGCCGGGACCGACGACTACGCGAGCGCGGTCGGCGCGTTCCTGCTGTGCGGTCTCCTGCTCGTCGTCACCGGCCTGTGGCCGTGGCTCGCGCGCACGGTCACGCGCATCCCGAAACCGATCGCGAGCGCGATGCTCGCCGGCATCCTGTTCCCGATCTGCCTCGCCCCGGTCACCGCGAGCTTCGAGCTGCCCTGGCTCGCGCTGCCGATCGTGCTCACCTGGCTCGTGCTCCTCAAGTTCGCCCCCCGCTGGGCGGTGCCCGGTGCCGTCGTCGTCACGGTGATCGTCGTCGCGGTCTCGAGCAGCGGCGCCGACCTCTCGGGGGCGCGCATCCTGCCGGTGCTCGCCCCGGTGCTGCCCGGCTTCGACCCCGCCATCGTGATCGGGCTCGGAGTTCCGATCTACCTCGTGACCATGGCCGGGCAGAACGTGCCGGGCTTCGCCGTGCTGCGCACCTTCGGCTTCGAGCATCCCCCGGCGCGCGCGATCTTCTTGAGCACCGGGGCGGGCAACCTGCTCGCGGCACCGTTCGGCGGCATCGCGCTCAACCTCGCCGCGATGACGGCGGCGATGGTCGCCGGCCCCGACGCGCATCCCGACCGCGACCGCCGCTGGATCGCGGGCGTCACCGGTGGAGCGACCCTCGCGGTGCTCGGCCTGCTCTCCGGGGTCGCGACGGTGCTCGTCGTCGTGAGCCCGCCCGTGCTCATCACGACGGTCGCGGGTCTCGCCCTGCTCGGCGCGCTCATCACCGCGGTGACCACGGCGCTCGAGGAGCCCGCACACCGCATCGTCGCGATCCTGACCTTCCTCGTCGCCGTGTCGGGCGTCTCGATCGCCGGCATCGGGTCGGCGTTCTGGGCCCTGCTCGTCGGCGGGATCGTGATGCTCTGGATGCGGCCGTGGCGGCGCCGCCGTCAGCTCGCGGAGGATGCGCCAGACGTCTGATGGTACCAATCTGGTATATTCACTCCCATGGCCATCACCATCCGCATTCCCGACGAACTCGATGCTCGCCTCGACGAGGTCGCCAAGCAGCAGCACACCTCCAAGAGCGCGCTGCTGCTGCAGGGAGCCTCGTGGGTCGTCGAGCGTCACGCGCGGCGGTCGGAGGTGGATGCCGGCCTCGATTTCGTTCTGAGCCATGATGCCGAGCTGCTTCGTCGGCTCGAAGACGCGTGACGCAGTATCTCGAGCTCGACGACGCACTCCAGGCGGTCACACGACTCGGCTTTCACCTCCGCGACGCCGGCCTCCTCGCATCGGCACTCGCGCGACCCGCCACCACGCTGTTCGGACGTGATGCCTACGCGACCTTCGAGCTGAAGGCGGCCGCGCTTCTGGAGTCGGTCGCGCGCAATCACCCGCTCGTCGACGGAAACAAGCGTCTCGCGTGGACGATGACAGTGCTGTTCCTCTGGATCAACGGGTACCGCCACGAGATGCCGACCGACACGGCGTTCGACCTCGTGCTCGGGGTCGCCCGCGGCGAGGTGGAGCTCGCCCAGGCTGCGGGCATGCTGCGCACCCACCTCGTGGCGCGCTGAGCGTCAGTCGAGACCGCGACGCTTGAGCAGCGGCTCGATCACGGCGTCCCGCCCGCGGAACTCGCGGTAGGCGTCGAGGGGATCCTTCGACCCGCCCACCCCGAGCAGCAGCGAGCGGAAACGGTCGCCGTTGGCGCGAGTCAGCCCGCCGTTCGACTTGAACCACTCGACCGTGTCGGCGTCGAGCACCTCGCTCCAGATGTACGAGTAGTAGCCCGCGTCGTAGCCGCCCGCGAAGGTGTGGGCGAAGTAGGCGCTCGAGTAGCGCGTCGGCACGGCGGGGTTGTCGAGCCCGATCTTCGCGAGCGCGGCGGCCTCGAACGCGGCCACGTCGGTCACGGCCTCCGCCTCGGCGCGGCTGAGGGTGTGCCAGGCCTGGTCGAGCAGAGCTGCCGCGAGATACTCGCTCGTCGCGAAGCCCTCGTTGAACGTCTCCGAGTCGCGGATGCGCTGCACGACGCCCGCGTCGATCGGCTCGCCCGTCTCGTAGTGGATCGCGTAGGCGTCGAGCACCTCGGGCCACAGCATCCACATCTCGTTCACCTGGCTGGGGAACTCGACGAAGTCGCGGAAGACGTTCGTGCCGGCGAGCTTCGGGTACGTCACGCGGGCGAAGAGTCCGTGCAGCGCGTGGCCGAACTCGTGGAAGAACGTGCTCACCTCATCGAAGGTGAGCAGCGTCGGCTCGCCCGCGGCGGGCTTGGGCACGTTGAGGTTGTTGACGACCACGACCGGCTGGTCGAGCAGCGTGTTCTGCGCGACGAGGTCGTTCATCCAGGCACCGCCGCGCTTCGAGTCGCGCGTGTAGAGGTCGAGCAGGTAGAGGCCGACGGGGGAGCCGTCGTCGTTCTTCACCTCGAAGATGCGCACGTCGGGGTGGTACCCGACGAGGTCGGTGCGCTCCGTGAACGTGACGCCGTAGAGCGCGTTCGCGGCGCCGAAGACGCCGAGCTTGAGCACCCGCTCGGCCTCGAACCACGGACGGAGCGACGCCGTGTCGACGTCGTAGGTCGCCTGACGCACCTTCTCCGTGTAGTACGCCCAGTCGGCGGCCGTGACGGGGTGGCCGGCGAGCTTCTCGAGCTCGGCCTGTTCCTCGCGCGCGTTCTTCGCGGCGACGGGGGCGAGCTTGCCGAGCATCGCGGCCACGGCATCCGGACTGCCGGCGGTCTCGTCCTTCGTGACGTACGCGGCGTGGTTCTCGAACCCGAGCAGCTCGGCACGCTCGGCACGCAGCCGCACGATCTCGAGCAGCACGGCGGTGTTGTCGTGCGCACCCCCGCGTGAACCGCGGGCCCGGGATGCCGCCATCACCTTCGCACGCACGTCCGGCTTGGTGAGCTCGGCGAGGAACGGGTGACCCGTCGGCAGCACGAGCGTCACGAGGTAGCCCTCGAGTCCGCGGTCGGCGGCGGCCTGCCGCGCGGCGGAGATCTCGCCCGGCTCGAGGCCGTCGAGGTCGCTCACGTCGGTGAGGTGCACGGCGAGGTCGTTGGTGTCGGCGAGGAGGTTCTTCTCGAAGCGGGTCGTGAGTGTCGCGAGCTGCTGGTTGAGCTCCTTGAGACGCTCCTTCTCGGCGTCGTCGAGTCCGGCGCCGGCGAGGGTCATCTCGAGGTACCAGCGCTTCACGAGATAGCGGTCTTCGGGCGTCAGGGCCGACTCGTCCTGGGCCTCGGGCTGGTCGAGCGACTCGTAGACGGTTCGGACCCGCTGGTAGAGGAACGAGTCGAGCAGGATGGCGTCCTGGTGCGCCGCGAGCTTCGGGGCGATGCGCTCCTCGAGCTCGTTCGTGAAGTCGGTCGAGTCGGCCGACGACTTGTTGAAGAACACGTGGGCGACCCGGGCGAGCGTCTGTCCGCTCGACTCGAGGGCGGGGAAGGTGTTGTCGAACATCGGGGCGTCGCGCTTGCGCGTGATCGCGGAGATCTCGGCGAGCTGCTCCGCCATCCCCTTCTCGAAGGCCTCCTCGTAGTGCTCGTCGGCGATGTCGGCGAACGGCGGCAGCTGGTAGGGGAGGGTGCTCTTCGCGAAGAAGGGATTGGTCATGCGTCCACCCTAGGTCGGTCTGACGCGAGTGCAAAGAATCGGTTGCAAAGGAGTAGTTGCAAAGAAGTCTTTGCAAGGGTATCTTTGCAACCATGGGAAACAAGGCGCACGCGGACGACCAGATCGTCCTCGACCTGGCTGCCCTCAAGGCACTGGGGCACCCGCTGCGCGCCCAGATCCTCGATGCGCTCTCCGGCTACGGGCCGGCCACCGCGAGCATGCTCGCCGAGCGCTTCAGCGAGTCGAGCGGGGCGATGAGCTACCACCTGCGGCAGCTCGAGAAGCACGGGCTCGTGCGGGAGGACGCGGAGCGCGGCGTGGGTCGCGAGCGGTGGTGGATGCGCGTCCCGCGTCCCATCTCACTCGACTCGACCTCGTTCGCGCCGGACTCGGCGGAGCGCATGGCGAGCGAGATCGTCGTCATCGAGTGGCAGCGCACCCGGCAGGAGCGACTCCAGCAGTTCCTCGCCCTCGGCATGGAGCGGCTCGGGGCGGAGTGGATCACGAACAGCGGAATCTCCACCTCCAACCTCCAGCTCACGCTCGAGCAGATGGCGGAACTCACCGCTCGCCTCGACACGGTGCTCACCGAGTACGCCGTCCGATACCGCAATCAACGGGTCGCCGGAGCTCGGCCCGTCCAGATCCACATCGACGTCTTCCCCCTGGTGGACGGGGCCATCCAAGGCGGTCCGGGTGTCGGTGGTCAGCAGAAGGATGACGAGTGATGAACGAAGGGAATGTCGCCATGACGTACGACGCGTTCATGGAATGCCCGCAACGCATCAGCGGGGTGCCCGGCATCGCCGTGCGCCTCGGGCGGGCGCTTGAGAACTGGGGCCGGCGCGCGGCCCCGCCGACCGATCGCGAGGCTCTGCGTCGCGACCGTGAGCGGATGCTGGCGAACGAGGCGCGGATGTTGCGCAATGAGAGCCTCGCCCGTCAGCACCCGTAAGGCGACCTGACGGTCGCGGGTCGATCAGTCGAGCGGACTCTCGACGGTCACCGCATCCGCGATCGGGTCGTAACGGAGGGTCGTCCCATCGTCGAGTTCGACGACGGGGCGGCCCTCCAGCCACGTCAGCGTCCACCGCCACCCGGTCGTGTCGACGCCCGCGAGTTCGACCTCGCCCGCCGCGATCGCGGCGACGACGGCGGCGGGCAGCTTCGAGGGCGGCTCCGCGCCGACCTCCCACCGGGTTCCGAGTTGCATCCTCCGACGCTAGTCGCTCTCCGTTTTCAGGAGATCACGTGGCTGGTGTCACCTCGTGAGGAAACGGACATGACATCCGTCGACTTCCGCACCACATCCTCCTGAAAACGGGAAGCGACTCAGTCGGCGAGCGTCGACGCGACCTCGCGGGCCACGAGGATCGTCTCGAATTCGGCGGCGCCGTACGCGTCGCTCGCGACGCGGAGCGGCAGCCCGCACGCGTCGACGGGAGCGCGCACGGCGACCACGTCGCCGGAGTCGAACTCGAGCCACAGCACCCCGGGGTCGAGCAGGGGCTGGCCGCAGGGTTCGGCCGACACCGGCTCGTCGGCCGTGACGTAGGCGTCGAGGACGGCGTCGGAGTCGGAGGTGAGGCGCTGCACGTACTGCACCTTGTTGAGCACGCCCTGCACCTCGTGGAAATCGGCGGTGCAGCGCCGCACCTCGACAACGCCGGTGGGCAGCGCGTCGAGGTGGGCGGGGATGAGCGCGGGGCAGGCGAGCAGCGCGTGCGGGTGAGTGATCGGGATGCCGTCCCACTCCGGCCGCGGATCGGACGGAGGATGCGGAGCCGTCGTGCACCCCGCGAGCAGCAACGCCGCCGCGAGCACCACCGCGCCTCGCCGCATCTAGAGGCGCACCTCGTAGGTGACCCAGCTGGTCTTCTTCGCGAGTTTGTCGTACACCCGCTGCGCGGTGACGTTGTCGTCGGCGGTGATCCAGCGCAGCGTGCCCGGCCCAGCAGCCTTCCCGAGGGCGGTCAGGTGCTCGATGAGCGCCGTGCCGACCCCCGCGCCACGTGCCTCGGGGGTGGTGAACAGGTCGTCGAGGTACCAGTCGGTGCCGGTGCTGAACGTGTCGGGATGCGAGCGGTAGTGCGCCATCCCCACGACGACGCCGTCCTGCTCGGCGACGAGGGCATCCACCCGACCGGCGGGGTCGAGCAACAGCCCCCAGACGTGGTCGAGCTGGGCGTCGTCGAACGAGGTCTCGTAGAAGGTGCCGTAGTCGCGGAACAGCCGCCGCCACACCTGCTCGTCGGCCGGGTCGATCGCTCGGACCGTGATGCTCACGACTCCTCCGCCAGCACGACGTCGCTCACCGCGATCTCCTCGGCCACGACGAGCTCGAGCGTCTCGATGCGGCCGACGGCCCGGAGGTCGTCCGCGGCCTCGGCGAGGATCGCCGGACCGGCGAGGGTCGCGCTCACCACGGGGGTCTTCTGCGACGCTTGCGCCTCGGTCTTCGCCCGGCGGATGCCGATGAGCGCGGCGCTCACCGCAGGCAGCAGTCCGCGGGGGGCGTCGGCGGACAGCGACGGCCACGCCGCGGTGTGCACGGAGCCGGAATGGGTCCAGCTCCACACCTCCTCGGTCGCGAACGGCAGTACGGGCGCGAGCAGGCGGAGCAGCACGTCGATCGCCTCGCGGAGGGCCGCCACCGACGAGCCGTCGCCCGCGTACGCGCGTTCCTTGACGAGCTCGAGGTAGTCGTCGCAGAACGTCCAGAAGAACTGCTCGGTCACCTCGAGGGCGCGCGCGTGGTCGTAGGACTCGTAGGCCTGCGTCGCCTGGCGGACGACATCCGCGAGGGTGGCGAGCATGTCGACATCCAGCGGGTTCGTGATCGAGGTCTCGACACGCGCCTCCGGCGCTGCTCGACCACCGAGGTCGGCCTCGAAGGAGTAGACGAACTTGGCGGCGTTGAGCACCTTGATCGCGAGGCGGCGACCGATCTTCATCTGCTTCGGGTTCTGCGGATCGAAGGCCGCATCCGTGCCGAGACGCGACGACGCCGCCCAGTAGCGCACCGCATCCGCGCCGTGCTCCTCGAGGATCGCGCCGGGGGTGACGACGTTGCCCTTCGACTTCGACATCTTCTTGCGATCGGGGTCGACGATGAAGCCCGAGATGCCGGCGTTCGCCCACGGGATGCCGCCGTGCTCGAGCTGGGCCCGCAGCACCGTCGAGAACAGCCAGGTGCGGATGATGTCCTGCCCCTGACTGCGCAGGGAGTAGGGGAAGACGAGGGAGAAGAGCTCGTCGTCGGTGCCCCAGCCGGCCGCGATCTGCGGGGTGAGCGACGAGGTCGCCCAGGTGTCCATGATGTCGAACTCGCCCTCGAAGGCGGTGCCGCGCTGGTCTTCGGTGAAGCCCGGGGGCACGTCGCTCGACGGGTCGACGGGCAGCTGGTCCTCGCTCGGCACGATCACGCGACCGCGCTCGCCGTCGGCATCCAGCTCGTACCAGACCGGGATCGGTACGCCGAAGAAGCGCTGGCGCGAGATGAGCCAGTCGCCCGTGAGGCCGCCGACCCAGTTCTCGTAGCGCACGCGCATGAAGTCGGGGTGGAAGGCGATCTCCTTGCCGGCATCCAGCAGCCGCTGCTTGAGCGCCTCGTCGCGCGCTCCGTTCGAGATGTACCACTGGCGCGTGGAGACGATCTCAAGCGGCTTGTCGCCCTTCTCGAAGAACTTCACCGAGTGGGTCGTCGGCTTGGGGTCGCCGATGAGGTCGCCCGACTCCTTCAGCAGTTCGACCATCGCGGCCTTCGCACTGAACGCGGTCTTGCCGGCGAGTTGCGCATACGCCTCGCGGCCGGCGTCCGTGAACAGGTCGGCGGCGGGCGCCTCGGAGAGCAGCCGACCGTCGCGGCCCATGACCGTGCGGGTCGGCAGGTCGAGTTCGCGCCACCACACGACATCCGTCTGGTCGCCGAACGTGCAGATCATCGCGATGCCGGTGCCCTTGTCCTGCTGGGCGAGGTGGTGCGCGAGCACGGGCACCTCGACACCGAAGACGGGCGTCGTGACCGTCGTGCCGAACAGGTGCTGGTAGCGCTCGTCGTCGGGATGCGCGACGAGCGCCACACAGGCCGGCAGCAGTTCGGGGCGGGTGGTCGAGATCATCACGGCGCCGCCGTCCGGGGCGTGGAACGTGATGTCGTGGTAGGCCGCGGGCTGGTCTTTGTCCTCGAGCTCGGCCTGGGCGACGGCGGTGCGGAACGTGATGTCCCACAGGGTCGGCGCCTCGGCCTGGTACGCCTCGCCGCGCGCGAGGTTGCGCAGGAACGCACGCTGGGCCACCGTCTGCGCCTCGGCCCCGATCGTGCGGTAGGTGAGCGACCAGTCGACGCTCAGGCCCATGCCGCGCCAGAGGTCTTCGAACTGCTTCTCGTCTTCGACCGTCAGCCGTTCGCAGAGCTCGATGAAGTTGCGCCGCGAGATCGGCACCTGAGGGGCGTTCGAGGGCGCGTCGCCGTCGAACGGCGGGGTGAACTGCGCGTCGTAGGGGAGCGACGGGTCGCAGCGCACGCCGTAGTAGTTCTGCACGCGACGCTCGGTGGGCAGGCCGTTGTCGTCCCAGCCCATCGGGTAGAAGATGTGCTCCCCGCGCATGCGGTGGAAACGGGCCGCGAGGTCCATGTGCGTGTAGGAGAACACATGCCCGATGTGGAGCGAACCCGACGCGGTCGGGGGAGGGGTGTCGACGCTGAAGACACTGCCGGCGGCGAGGGCCGCGGCGCGATCGAACCGGTAGGTGCCCTGCGACTCCCAGCGCTGTGACCAGGTGGGCTCGAGCCCCTCGAGGGCGGGCTTCTCAGGGATGCCCGGGGTGGGGATGGCAGACGTCATGGGGTGCTCCGGTTCGATATGCGCGGCACCGAGTCGATGGTGAGGTGCCTGGTTGTGTGCCGCGATTCTACGCGCGAAACGTCAGCGGCACTCCTGCGACAGCGCGATGAGCGCATCCGAGGGGCGACCGTAGACCGACTCCCCGCTGCCGTCGGCGGTGTACCCCCGGCCGATCGCCCACGCTGTCGCCCACGATTCCTCCTCGCCGGGGTAGAGGTCGGATTCGAAGAAGAGCACGTTGCAGTCTTCGCGGGCGAGGATGGCGTGGCCGACCTCGTGCACGACGAGCGCCTGCACGCCCGCGCCCGGCCACTGCGCCGCGACGCTGTCGGAGAGGGTGACGGTCGCCTGCCCGCCGTCGGCCGTCCGCCAGTAGCTCGTGCCGCCGTAGCTGCCGCCCGTGCCGTAGCCGTTCACCGTGACGGCCCAGTCGAACTCGAGCATGACGCCGCCCGACAGCGACCGTGCGAACTCCTGCACCGCCATCCGCGCGTCGAAGAGGGGGCCGGCCTTCTCCGCGAGCTCCGCGGCGTGCGACGCCTCGAGAGCATGCGCGGTGTCGACGTAGGCCGCGACCGATTCGCCGATCTGGTCGGGCGCGGCGCCGTCGAGCGCGTCGACCGCGCCTCGGAAGGCGATACGCGGGGCGTTGTTCCCGTCGAAGTTGGTCGCCTCGACGGTGGGTGCCGCGGCCGCCAGTGCGTCGCGGAGCTCGGTGAGTGCCGCGTCGACTTCGGAATCGTCCGTCACGATCTGTGTCGCGGTCGAGCGCAGTCCGTCGGCGTTCCCGTGGATCTCCTCGGTGCCGAGGCTCTCGACGTCGACGGCGAGGGAATCGTCGGCCTCCGTGACGGTGGCCTCGAGCAGTTCATGGCTCTCGGTCACCGCGGCGAGGGCGTCGGCAGGGAGGAGCGGATCGGCGGCGAGGGCCAGCACCTCGTCGGCCTCGGCACGAGTCGTTTCGGCTGCCTGCAGCACCGCGCGGAGGTCGTCTTCCGCGGCGCTGTTCTGCGCGAGGGCATCACCGCGCGCGACGGCCTGGGCGATGAGGATGCCGCCGACGACCGCGGCCGCGATCAGCACGGCCGCGACGACGAGCACGAGAACGAGAGGGCGCCTCATACCCTCGACCCTAAGCGTCGAGTCGTGCTCAGGAACCCCAGTTCACGTCCTCGTAGGTGACCGTGCGGCTGACGTGCTCGCCGCCGGGCCCGACGAGGGTGATGGTGACATCGAGGTACTGGTCGTGGTTGCACGGGAACAGATGTTCGTCGGTCAGGTCGTTCTGCGTACCCGCATCCGCGTTCGGGAATCGCAGGTAGTTGTCGTCTTTGGCATCCTCATCGCTCGGCGTGTACCAGGCCTCCACGGCGTTCGCGGCCCGCCACGAGAATGTGATCTCGGGCTTGTCCTGCTCGCCGGTCGGGTCGCACTCGACGGTGAGGTCGGCATCGAAGCTCGTGAAGCGCGTCGAGTTGTCGACGGGCGGCGGGGCCGCCTCCGTCTCGACCGCGGTCGGCGTGGGCGTGGGGGTCTCGGTCGTCGTCGCGGTCGGGGTGGGTGTCGGGCTGTCGCCGGCGTTCGGGTTCGCGGAGCTCTGCCCGATGAGCAGGAACGTGATGGCGACGACCGCGAGCAGCAGCAGCCCGGCCACGATCGCGAGGATCAGGATGACGCGGTTCTGCCGACCGGCCGGCGGGGGAGGGGCGCCCGCGTCACCCGGCGCGGGCAGAGGCATCGTGGTCATCCGTCGTCCCCCTTCTGATCAGTTGCGGTAGCCGGTGTTGGTGATCGTGAACGTCTTGTTGACGTGGGCGCCGTTGTTGCCGACCACGGTGAGGGTCATCGTCGAGGACGCTGCGTTGCACGGGAAGTAGATCGGATCGTCGTTGTCGTAGATGTGCGTCTGGTTGCCCTGGAGGGGCATCTCGAAGATGCCCTGATCGGCGGCGTCGTCGGTGCCGAAGATGAACCAGACGGACTGCGCGTTCTTGGCGGTGTAGCTGAACTTGATGATCGCGGGCGGGCCGGGTTCCTCACCCGAGTCGACGGGTTCGGGGCATTGCACGTTGGGTGCCGAGAATGCCGCGAATCCGGGCGACGTGTCCGGCGGCGGGGGTGGCGGTGCCTGCGTCTCGACCGGGGTGGCGGGCGGCGCCGTGGTCGGCGTCGGAGTGGGAGTCGGGGTGAGGCTCTCGGTCGGCGTGGGCTCCGCGTTCGGCGGCGGGGTGGTGTCGGCCTGCGGCACCGTCCCGGGCCGCGGCTGCAGCACCAACACGGTGACGAGCACGGTGATCGCGACGAGGAGGGCCGCGCCGACGCCGAGGAGGACGAAGAGGAGGGTGCGGAACTTCCTGCGCTCTTCGACGAGCTCCGCGTCGGTTCCGCCGGTCTCGGGGAGCCGCTGTGTCGGGGTGTCGTCGCTCATGCCGATCCTCACCTGTCGCCGGTGCTGTCCCCCGGACGGGTCACAGCATAGGGGTACAGATCGGTCGACGGCAATGCAAACTTGTTCTAGTGAAGTTAGAACAATAAGATGAGGTCATGCTGATCCGGATCGATCCCGCCTCGAACGAGACGATCTTCAGCCAACTCGCCGCCTCCGTCCGCGCCGAGATCGGCCGCGGTGTGCTGCGCCCCGGTGATCGACTGCCGTCCGCGCGCGAGCTCGCGGCGTCCCTCGACGTCAACATCCACACCGTTCTCCGGGTCTACCAAGACCTGCGCGACGAGGGCCTCATCGACCTGCGCCGCGGTCGGGGGGCTGTCGTCACCGAGCACGCCGCGCCGTCGGCCGAACTGCTCGACGCCGTGGGTGCGCTCACCGCCGAGGCTCGACGCCTCGGCGTGGCTCCCGCCACCCTCATCGCCATGATCAAGGAGGCCTATCCCTCATGAACGCACCCCTCGCCTCTCGCCGCCGCCCGCGTGTGCCGCTGCCCGTCGCGGGCATCCTGATCCCGGCGCTGATCTCGCTCGCCGGGGTGGTGATCGCGCTTCTCGTCGCCCCGGGCGGGGAGGTCGTCGTCCACTGGGCGATCGACGGCACCCCCGACGGCTTCGCCCCCGCGTGGACCGTGGTCGCCGGGATGGCCGTACTCGCCTTCGTCGCGCCGCTCACCTTCGGGCTGTTGCTCATCGCGACGCGGCGCGAAGGGCCGTCGCGGCTCCAGAAGTTCCTCGCCGGTGTGGGCGTCTGGCTCGCCGCGTTCCTCACCGTGCTCGGCCTCTGGATCCTGATCGGGCAGCGCGCCGGCGCGGAGAGCGCACCGCCGGTGTGGACCGGGCTGCTGCTCGCCGCCGCCACGGGGCTGGCGTTCGCGCTGCTCGCCGGCTGGCTCACCCCGCCTGCCGTGGCGGTCGACCCGAGCGGCCACGCCGTCGCCCCGATCGCCCTCGCCGCCGGGGAACGCGCCGTCTGGGTGGGACGCACCCGCCTCGCGACGGCAGGGATCGTCGCGATCGTCGCCGCGATCCTCGTCTCCCTCGCCGCGTCGATCGTCGCGATCATCCTCACCGAGGGTCGCGTCGGAGCCGTGCTCGTGGTGCCGCTCGTGATCACCGCGCTGCTCCTGCTGACCTCGAGCTGGACCGTGCGCATCGACGACTCCGGGCTCGAGGTGCGCAGCGCGGCGGGCTGGCCGCGATTCCGGATGGCTTCGGCTCAGGTCGCCTCGGCGGGCACGACCGAGGTGCAGGCGCTCGGCGAGTTCGGCGGCTGGGGCATCCGCACGGGTCGCGGGCGCCGCCTCGGGATCGTGATGCGTTCGGGCGCCGCGCTCGAGGCCCAGAACCGCGACGGCCGTGCCCTCGTCGTCACGGTGGACGACGCGGGCACGGCCGCGGGGCTGCTGGGTGCCGTCGCGGAGCGAGCCGCGACGACGGGCGGTCGCTAGACCTCGTCGATCGGACGCACGAAGCGGGTCGCCGCGAAGGCCGCGACGGCCGTGACGAGCGACATCACGGTGAGCACGACGCCCGGATGCCACCACGCGAACCCGCTCGCCTCACCGAGGATGAGCGTGAGCGCCGGCACGAACCCGGAGATGACCGCCGCGAGCGAGTAGGCGAAGGAGATCGCCGAGTAGCGGAAGCGACCTGGGAACAGGTCGGCGAGCATCCCGCCGAGCCCCGCCCACGCCATCGTCGGCAGGATGCCGCCGATGATCATCGTGCCGACGAGGATCGGGAACGTCGCGAACTGCAGCAGGAAGTACATCGGGAACGCGATCAGGAGCGTGCCGACGGCCCCGATCGCCACGAGGCGCGCCGAGCCGATGCGCGTCGCCCACCAACCGAAGAGCGGGATCGTGACGAGCTGCAGCAGTCCGCCGATCGTCGTCGCGATGAGCAGATCCTGGTACGAGAACCCGAGCACGCTGACGCCGTAGTTCACCGTGTAGGTGTTCATGAGCGAGTACGACCCGATGCCGAGCAGCGCCCCGCCGATGGCGATGACGAGTGCCATCGGCGCCTTCGCGAACACCTGGGCGAGCGGCACCCGGGGGAGTGCCTGCGCCGCGGCGGCGGCCTTGAAGACCGGGGTCTCGTCGATCGACCACCGCAGGTAGAGCGAGACGAGCAGCAGCGGCACGGCCGTGAGGAACGGGATGCGCCAGCCCCACTCGACCATCTCGGCCGGGCTCACGACGGCGGTCATGAGCAGGAAGAGCGCGGCGGCGAGGATGGAGCCGATCGGCGAGCCGAGCTGCGGGAAGGCCGCCGCGAACGCGTGGCGCTTCGGGGTGGCGTGCTCGGTCGCGAGCAGCACGGCGCCGCCCCACTCGCCGCCGAGCGAGAGGCCTTGCACGAGACGCAGCACGATGAGCAGGATGGCGCCGACCCAGCCGGCGACGGCGTACGGGGGCAGGAGGCCGATGAGGCCCGTCGCGACGCCCATGATGCCGATCGTCCAGAGGAGCGTGCTGCGCCGTCCGATGCGGTCGCCGAGGTGGCCGAAGATGATCGCGCCGAGGGGGCGGACGACGAAGCCGATCGCGATGCCGAGGAACGCGGCGAGGGTTCCCCCGACCGGCCCGAGCGGCTCGAAGAAGAGCGGGCCGACGAAGAACGCCGAGAAGTAGGCGAAGACGTAGAAGTCGTACGACTCGAGCGACGTCCCGACGAGGGCCGCCCAGGCGACGCGGCGATCGGTGCGGGGCGCGGCGCTCGGGGGCGCGGCGGGGGCTGTGGTGGTCACGGTCTCTCTCTAATTAGTAGACTGAGTATGGATATCTCGGTGGCGACGACAGCATAGGGGAGAGACAGGATGGCCGCAGGCCCGGGTCGCCCCCGCGCGTCGTCGCGCCGCACGATCGAGGAGGCGGCGCTCGAGCTGTTCCTCGAGAACGGCTACGGCGGCACGTCGATCGACGACATCGCGCGTCGCGCCGGCGTCGGTCGCGCGACGGTGTTCTCCTACGTCACGGCCAAGTCCGACCTGCTCTGGTTCGACGCCGACGCTGCCCTCGACGACCTCGAGGGCGAGCGCGGCCGGGGCACCCCGGTGCTGCCCGCACTGCTCGCGACCGCTCGCCGGATCGGCGCCGACCGGGTTCCTCTCGCCGTGACGCAAGCCGACGTGCTGGGCGTCCGCGCGGAGCTCGAGCTCTCGGCGATGCCCCGCCTCGTGCGGCTCGAGCGGCTGCTGCGCACCGGCTCGGGTCTCGAGGCGCGCGTCGAGGCGGCATCCCTCACGGCGGTCACCGCCGTGGCGTGGATGTCGTGGGCGTCGGCGGGGATCGGTCGCGGGGCCCTCGCCGACACGCTCCAACGCGCTCTCGCGCACCGCGGCGACGAGGTGTCCTGACCGGGTTCCGTCGCGTGCGGCACCGGCTCTCAGCGATCGCCGCCGGCGACGAGAGCGGCGAACTCCTTCGTGGGAGCGAGCCCGAGCGCGGCCTGCAGGAGCACGCTGTAGCGTTCGAGGATCTCGACGGCGGCGCCCCGGTTGCCCATCGCGAGCTGCACGCGAGCGAGGGCGACGTGGGGGCTCTCCCGCAGCGGGTCGATGCGCATCGCGGCGCGGGCGGCTCGCGCCGCCTCCCCGAACGAGTCCGCGTCGAGAAGGCGTTGGGCGAGTGCCTCGAGCGCGTTCATGCGCAGATACCGCCAGTCCTCCGCCTCCGCGAGAATCCAATCGTCGTACCAGTTCGGCAGGAGTTCGCGCGAGAGCGTGGCGATCGCCGCCGAGGTGACGTCCTCATCCCCGGCAGGGCCCGCGTTGATCAGGCGGTGGGCGAGCGACTGAGCCTCACGCAGGTCGACCTCGACCGAGTCAGCCAACCTCAGCCCCGTCGACGACGAACTGAGCGAGGCTCGCGCCTCGGGCTCGAGCCTCGCGATCGCCGACCGCAGGCTGTCGCCGGCATGGCCGTCGGAGACGTCGGGCCACATCGTCCCGGCGAGCGAGATGCGGGCGATGGCTCGGTCGCGCAGGGCGAGGAACACGAGCAGCCGCTGCGAACCGGGGGAGAGTTCGACCCGCAGCCCGTCGACGAGCAGCTCGAAGGTGTCCAAGACCGACATCCGGACCTCGGGCGACACCGGGGGAGCATCCTGATTCTTCGAGCTCGCCGCGACGACGTCCACGACGTCCAGCATCTCGCCGGTCGACAGCGGATCCCATTCGCGACTCCACTCGTCGAGGGCGCGCAGCGCCACCTCGAGTCCCCGGCCCTTCTGAGTGGGGACGAAGTGCTCCTCACCCTGGAGGTCCGTCTCGGACGACAGGATGCCGGCGGCCACGAGCGCGCCGAGCCGCGAATCCAAGAGGTCGGGCGCGATCCCGAGGAACGACAAGAACTCTTCGCGGCGCGTCGTACCCCGCAGGAGCGCCTCGCCGATGACGGGGAGGCTCCACCTTTCGAATTGCAGCATGCCGTGACACCCCCTGACGGGTGTGGAACTCACAGCATACGCCGGAACACGGCCGTCCCCCCGGACGACCGTGCCCCTGTTCCCCCCTTCGCCAGGCGTCGACCTCCCCCGAGGTCGGCGCCCGGCGAGGTTCATGCGCGCGTGGTGGGCAGCCCGCGCAGCCGTCGGCCGGCGGCGGAGCTCGCGAGCATCAGCACCCCGATCGACACGATCAGAGCCGCCGTGATCGCGGCGCTCGGGTCATCCCCGGTCTCCGCGAGCTCATCCGGGTGCACGGCGACGCGACGCTCGCTCCCCGGAAGAACTGCGTCTTCTTCCTCGTCCGCCTCGACAGCGGCCGGTGTGATGCTCGTCCGCATCGCCGTGGCGCAGACGATGAGCGAGCCGCCGCCGTTCGCGGAGTAGTTGCACTGCGACACCGTCACGTACAGCGCGGCGCTTGTCGTCGATCCAGGCGTCACGATGCAGGTGAGCGACGAGCCACCCCCGTTGTCGGAGTTGTTGCACTGGTCGATCGCCGCGCCGCTCGTCGACGCGGGGTCGGGTGAGCAGGCGCGCAGCACGATGCCGCCACCGCCGAGTGAGTCGTTGCACTGGTTGACGGTGGCCGGAACGGCCGTGGCGTCGCCGACGATGTTGTTGGTGACATCCACCGAGCAGTGCATCGAGGCTCCGCCTCCGTCGAGCGACGAGTTGCACTGCGACACGCTCGTGACCAGTTCGGTCGACGACACGGTCGTCGGACCCTCGCAGGTGAGTGCGGTGTTCGCGTCGCCGCTGCAGCGCGTGTACGTGGTCGTCGAGCTCGTGACGCCCGTGGCGAGGTCGAGGTTGTTGACCACGGTCACGGTGCAGTCCATGCCGAGGGCGGGCGTGTTGAAGACGCTGTCGCAGTGCCCGTACGGCGCGGCCTGTGCGGCCGGTGCCGTCGGACCGACGCCCGTCATGCCGAAGCCCGTCATGACGAGCGCGAGGCCCGCCGTGGCGAGGATCGCGAGAGCGCGGCGCATCCCCCGATGCGTGTGGCCCACCCCCGTCGGCCTGGTGATGATGTGTTCCATGTGATTCCCCCTTGTTCTCGCCAGCGTGCGCGCGCCGGTGTGACGGCGCCGTGACGGTGCGCCGGGCCTGTGCGGGAAGCGAACGCCGAGGGGTCCGCGCGCGCGACGTGAATCGCCTAAACTCGGGGCAACGACGTCGATCCGGCCATCACCGGGGAGTCTCCGGAAGAACGGCCCCTCGGGGCTCAGTAGAACCGGGCGGGCGGGCCCGTCACAGCCTGGCTAGAGCGGCGCATCCGCGGGATGCGCAAGCGAGGTGGTACCGCGGCAGCCCTGCTTTCCCTGAGCAGCAGTCGTCCTCGTGTCAGAGACCGACACTCGAGGAACCTCATGCCCTATCCCCAGATCCCCGCGTCTCCCGACTTCCCGGAGATCGAGCGCGGCATCCTGGCGTTCTGGAAGAAGGACGACACGTTCCGCGCGTCGGTCGAGAATCGCGACGGCTGCGAGGAGTGGGTCTTCTACGACGGACCGCCGTTCGCCAACGGTCTGCCGCACTACGGCCACCTGCTCACCGGCTACGCGAAAGACCTGTTCCCGCGCTACCAGACGATGCGCGGCAAGCAGGTGCACCGCCGCTTCGGGTGGGACACCCACGGGCTCCCCGCCGAACTCGAGGCGGAGCGCCAGCTCGGCATCACCGACAAGAGCCAGATCGAGCAGATGGGCATCGCCGCGTTCAACGCGGCCGCCAAGAAGTCGGTGCTCACCTACACCAAGGAGTGGGAGGAGTACGTCACCCGCCAGGCGCGCTGGGTCGACTTCGAGAACGACTACAAGACGCTCGACGTGACCTTCATGGAGAGCGTCGTCTGGGCGTTCTCGGAGCTCTACAAGAAGGGCCTCGCGTACGAGGGCTACCGCGTGCTGCCCTACTGCTGGCGCGACCAGACCCCGCTCAGCAACCACGAGCTGCGCATGGACGACGACGTCTACAAGATGCGCCAGGACCAGTCGGTCACCGTCACCTTCCCGCTCGTCGGGGAGAAGGCGGAGGCGCTCGGGCTCACCGGAGTGCAGGCGCTCGCCTGGACGACGACGCCGTGGACGCTCCCGACGAACGCGGCGCTCGCCGTCGGGCCCGACATCGGCTACGCGGTCGTGCGCTCCGCCGACGGTGCGTCCGAGTACCTCCTCGCGACCGACACGGTCGACGCGTACAAGAAGGAACTCGGGTACGGACCCGACGACGACGCGTGGGACAACATCCGCACGACCGTCGTCGGCAGCCAGCTCGACGGCGTGCACTACGAGCGGCTGTGGGACTTCTTCAGCGACGAGTACGGCCCGAACGCGTACCGGATCCTCGTCGCCGACTACGTCGCGACCGGCGACGGCACCGGCATCGTGCACCAGGCGCCGGCGTACGGCGAAGACGACCAGCTCACGACCGGAGCGGCCGGCATCCCGGTCGTGCTCTCGGTCGACGACGCGGGGCGCTTCCTTCCCGTCGTCGAGGATGTCGCGGGGCTGCAGGTGTTCGAGGCGAACCCGCTGCTCGTCAAGAAGCTGCGCGACGACGGTCGGCTGTTCCAGCTGAAGTCGTACGAGCACTCGTACCCGCACTGCTGGCGGTGCCGGAACCCCCTGATCTACAAGGCGGTCTCGTCGTGGTTCGTGCGCGTCACCGACATCAAGGACCGCGCGGGCGTGCTCAACCAGGAGATCACCTGGGTGCCCGACAACGTCAAGGACGGCCAGTTCGGCAAGTGGGTCGCGAACGCGCGCGACTGGTCGATCTCGCGCAACCGCTACTGGGGTTCGCCCATCCCGGTGTGGAAGTCGGATGATCCCGCCTTTCCGCGCGTGGACGTCTACGGGTCGCTCGCCGAGCTCGAGGCCGACTTCGGTCGCCTGCCGACGAACCCCGACGGCGAGGTCGACCTGCACCGGCCGTACATCGACGACCTCACGAGGCCGAACCCCGACGACCCCACGGGCAACTCGACGATGCGCCGCATCCCGGATGTTCTCGACGTGTGGTTCGACTCGGGCTCGATGCCGTTCGCGCAGGTGCACTACCCGTTCGAGAACGCCGAGTGGTTCGAGTCGCACAACCCCGCCGACTTCATCGTCGAGTACATCGGGCAGACGCGCGGCTGGTTCTACGTCATGCACGTGCTGTCGACGGCGCTCTTCGACCGTCCCGCGTTCCGCAACGTCATCAGCCACGGCATCGTGCTCGGAAACGACGGGCAGAAGATGTCGAAGTCGCTGCGCAACTACCCCGACGTGAACGAGGTGTTCGACCGCGACGGCGCCGACGCGATGCGCTGGTTCCTCATGTCGTCGTCGGTGATCCGCGGCGGCAACCTCGTCGTCACCGAGGAGGGCATCCGCGGGGGAGTGCGCGAGCTGCTGCTGCCGCTGTGGTCGACGTACTACTTCTTCACCCTCTACGCGAACAGCGCCGGCGTCACCGCGACCCGGCGCACCGATTCGACCCACGTGCTCGACCGCTACATCCTCGCCAAGACCCGCGAGGTGCTCGAGGTCGTCACCGGCCACCTCGACGAGCTCGACAGCCCGTTCGCCGCGCAGGCGCTGCGCGACTTCGGCGACGTGCTCACCAACTGGTACGTGCGCCGGTCGCGCGACAGGTTCTGGGACGGCACCGATCGGGATGCCTTCGACACCCTGTACACCGTGCTCGAGACGCTCACCCGCATGGCGGCGCCGCTGCTCCCGCTCGTCGCGGAGGAGGTCTGGAAGGGCCTCACCGGCGGCCGTTCGGTGCACCTGACCGACTGGCCTGCCGTCGACGAGTTCCCCGCGGATCCCGCGCTCGTGGCCGCGATGGACGGCGTGCGCGAAGTCGCTTCGTCGGCGCTCGCGCTGCGCAAGGCGCAGAAGCTGCGGGTGCGGCTGCCGCTCGCGACGCTCACGATCGTGACACCCGGAGCCGCGGCACTCGAGCCGTTCCGCTCGGTGCTCGAGGACGAGCTCAACGTCAAGCACGTCGTGCTCGAGCCGTTCATGCCCGAGAGCCTCGACCAGCACGGCATCGAGCGGCGGCTCACCGTCAACGCCCGTGCCCTCGGTCCGCGGCTCGGCAAGCAGGTGCAGGACGTCATCCGCGAGGCGAAGGCCGGCAACTGGAGCGCCGATCCGTTCGTTCGCGTGGGCGACGTCGAACTGCAGCCCGGGGAATACGACCTCGTGCTCGCGTCGGCCGATCCGGATGCCGCAGTCGCCTTCCTCTCCGACGGCGGCTTCGTCGTGCTCGACACCGCCGTGACGCCGGCGCTCGAAGCCGAGGGTCTCGCCCGCGACGTCATCCGCGCGGTGCAGCAGGCGCGCAAGGATGCCGGGCTCGACGTCAGTGATCGCATCGCGCTCACCCTCATCGGTGACCCGGCCGCGGTGGCGGCTGTCGGCATCCATCGCGACCTCATCGCGGGGGAGACCCTCGCGACGACGCTCACCGCGAAGACCGGGGAGAATGGAGCCACCTCCGTGGGCGCCGGTTCCGCGGTGACGATCGAGCTGGAGCGCGCATGAGCGACGACGACACCTCGGACGACTTCGTCGTCGACGACGACGCCGACTACCAGCAGGCCGCCGACGCGGTCTACGCCGAACTGCTCGTGCGCATCGGGGAGGCCGTTCCGCAGCCGCGGCTCGAGCCCACCCGCAAGGCATGCGAGCTGCTCGGCGACCCGCAGCGGTCCGCGCCCGTCGTGCACATCACCGGCACCAACGGCAAGACGTCGACCTCGCGGATGATCGAGGCGATCCTGCGCGCTGCCGGCCTCCGCACGGGCCTGCTCACCTCGCCGCACCTGGTGCGGGTCAACGAGCGCATCGTCATCGACGGCATCCCGGTCTCGAACGAGGCGCTCGTGCGCAACTGGCGCGACATCGCCCCGTACCTCGCGATCGTCGATGCCGAGCTCGTCGCGAACGGCGAGGAGGCCCTGTCGTACTTCGAGGCTCTCACGGTGCTCGCGTTCGCCGTCTTCGCCGACGCCCCGGTGGATGTCATGGTGCTCGAGGTCGGCATGGGCGGCGAGTGGGACTCCACGAACGTCGCCGACGGTCAGGTCGCCGTCTTCACCCCGATCGCCCTCGACCACCAGGCGCGCCTCGGCAACACGGTCGGCGAGATCGCGAAGACGAAGGGCGGCATCATCAAGCCCGCCGCCACCGTGGTGACTGCCATCCAACAGCTTGAGGCGATGGACGAGCTGCGGGCAGCCGCCGCGCACGATGAGGCGACGATGGTGATCGAGCTCCTCGACTTCGCGCTCGAGTCGACGACCGTCGCGGTCGGCGGACAGGTGATCACGGTGCGCGGTCGCGCGGCGACCTACTCCGACCTCTTCCTCCCGCTGTACGGCGACTACCAGGGCCAGAACGCCGCGCTCGCGATCGCCGCGGTCGAGTCGTTCCTGGGCGACGGCACCCTGCCGCTCGGACCCGACGTCATCGCCGAAGGGCTCGCGAACGCGACCTCGCCGGGACGCCTCCAGCTCATCGGCATCGAGCCGACCGTCTTCGTCGACGCCGCGCACAACCCGCACGGGGCGAAGGCGCTCGCGGGCGCGATGACGGAGTACTTCGACTTCCAGGAGATCGCCGTCGTCATCGCGGTGCTCGGCGACAAGGACGCCCACGGCGTCTTCGCCGAGCTCGCCCCGATCGCCGAGCGCTTCCACGTCACGCGATCGCAGTCCGAGCGGGCGATGGAGGTCGACGAGCTCGCGCAGATCGCCCTCTCGGTGTCGCACGAGGACGCCGTGTACCCGTACGACGAGTTCGAGGACGCCGTCGAGGCGGCGCGCGAGTGGGCGCAGCAGGGTCCGAGCCGCGCGGTGCTCATCACGGGGTCGATCACCCTCGTCGGCGAGGCGATCGCGCTCGCCGACGCCGGGGGATGGAAACCTGCCGCCGGCCGTGAGGACGCGTCGTGAGCACCGACGAGACGTCGCCCGCCACGGGCCGTCCGGCGCGGCGACGCGTGCGCCGCGAGCGTGGGGTGACCGAGACGCTGCTCTCCGTCGTGCTCGTGCTCGAGGCCGTCATCCTGATCTTCGCCGGACTCACCCTCATCGGGCTCTCCGAGTACCCGTTGTGGATGATCCTCGGCGGCACCGGGTGGGCCGTCGCGATGTACCTGCTGGTCTCGCAGTTGCAGAGGTGGACGTGGGGCATCGTGCTCGGCGGCATCCTGCAGGTCGTCCTGATCGCGACCGGGTTCCTGCACGCGTTCATGTTCGTCATCGGCGCCGTGTTCGCGGGGCTATGGGTGTGGTGTCTGGTGCGCGCACGGCGCATCGAATCGTTGCGGCGTGGAGCCGCGGAAGGAGTCGGCGGATGAGCGTCGAAGAAACCCTCGTACTGGTCAAGCCGGACGGCGTGGCCCGCAACCTGACCGGCGAGATCCTGCGCCGCATCGAGGCGAAGGGCTACCAGCTCGTCGACGTGCGGCTCGTGCAGGCGTCGCGGGAACTGCTCGCCCAGCACTACGCCGAGCACGAGGGAAAGCCGTTCTACGAGCCGCTCGTCGAGTTCATGGAGTCGGGTCCGATCGTCGCGTTCCGGGTCGCCGGCAACCGCGTCATCGAAGGCTTCCGTGCCCTCGCCGGCACGACCGACCCGACGACCGCCGCCCCCGGCACCATCCGGGGCGACCTCGGCCGCGACTGGGGTCTCAAGGTGCAGCAGAACCTCGTGCACGGCTCCGACTCGCCCGAGTCCGCCGCCCGCGAGCTCGACCTCTGGTTCCCCTCCGCGGAGTAGAGGTCGCTATTTGCCCGAAATGGCCCCTTCCCGCTTCGCGAAGGGGCCATTTCGGGCAATCAGCTCTGTGCGCGCGCCATCCCCGCGCGGATGAGCGCCACGAGACTCGCCTGATCGCGCAGATCGTCGGCGTTGAGCTCGAGAATCGTCCATCCGGCGATCCGGAGGCGCTCGCGGCGACTCATGTCGCGGCGCCACTGAGCTGTCGTCCGGTGGCCGTCCCCCTGGTACTCGATGGCGAAGCGAAGCTCCGGCCACGCGAGATCCAGCCGATAGCCGCGCCCGGTTTCGAGGTCGACGAGCTCATGGTTGACGGCTGGGGATGGCAGACCTGCCCACACGCACGCGAGTCTCAGATGCGACTCCGGGCGCGACTCAGCACGGTCATCGCTGTAAGCGAGGGCGAGCGGGAGGTGCCTGTGGCGGCTGATCCGGTCGCCGAATAACCTCCGCTCTGCAAGTTCGTCGCGGGTTGTCAGCGGACGTGCGTGATGGGTCAGGTAGTCCGTGAGAGCGACATGGTCGCGAAGGTCGAGCGCGCGAGCCATCTCGCACCACGTGCGCGCGGGGGAGCTGATCCGGAGTTCCGCGAACTCGATGATGTCGGTCGGCGCGACGCGACGGCTGTGTCCTATGAGCCCGCGTGCGTGCGGCGCTCGCCGCGGCGCCTCGACGGTCACGTGGACAGTCGCCAACTGCTCCAGCCGTTTGGGGAGGGGCGCGCCCAGTAGTAGCGCGGCGGTCGAGTGGCTGAAGAAGGCTTCGGGGGTCAACCTCGCCGCGAACGCGAGGCAGCGGGCTCGAAGTTCGGCGAGCGAGCCGGCCTCCGCGCGCACGCCGTGGATCCGTGCGTCGAGGTCCCGAGATCGAAGCCGCTTCCGCGTCACCCCGTGGTGGTCAGCTTCCCTGGTCGTGAACGGTGCGGCCCGGAGTTCGGGAGGGAGTGGCGTGGATGGATGAGGCATCCCGACAGACTGTCGCGGCGCTCGCGCGGGTAGCGGCGCGGTCGAGGCGGCTGCTGATTGCCCGAAAGCGCCCCATCCTGTGGAGGAATGGGGCGCTTTCGGGCGAATAGCGAGAACTCGCTCCGAGAATTACGGCGTCGGTGTGGGCGTCGGGGTCGGGTCGGCGTCGCCGTCCGAACCCGAGCCCTCCCGCACCGACTGCACGAACGCGGCGAACTCGGCCGTGGAGGAGAGGTCGGCGGGCTGGTACTTGACGCCGTTGACGAGGATCGTCGGGGTGCCGGTGACGCGCTCCTCGTCGGTGTTCGGCAGCGGGCCCGCGAGTGCGCGGTCGGTGGCGGCGGCGACCCAGCCCTTGAACTCCTCGTTGTTGATGCACGGCTCGACGCGGTCGGAGGTGACGCCCGCGCCCTTCACGAGCTCGACGATCTCGCCGTTGGTGAGGCCGTTGCCCGTCTCGGCGGGCTGCTGCGCGAAGAACGCCGCACTCACGTCGAGGAAACGCTCGGGCTCGTAGGCGGCGACGCACGCCGCCGCGTTGGCCGAGCGAGCCGAGTACCGGTCGCCGAGGAAGGCGCGATCGAGCAGGTCGATCGGGTGCACCTCGAGGGTGGCTTCACCCGAGGCGACGAGCTCTTCGATCTGCGCGGCATTGGCCGTCTCGAAGAGGGCGCAGAACGGGCAGCCGAAGTCGATGTAGGTGACGATCCGCACCGGGGCGTCGTAGGCATCCGGATCGGTGGCGACGGGCTCGTCGTCGGCGTCGAGGGCCGGGGTCTCGACGACCGCGACCTCGCCGTCGGAGCCGCGGAACAGCACGCCGTCCGACGCCATGTTGACCGGCCCGGGCCCTTCGGGTCGCGTCGCGAGCCAGATTCCGCCGCCGATCGCGCCGAGCAGCGCGACGACGCCGACGGTCGCGCCGACGCGGATCAGGATGCGGTTGCGGGCTTGCGCCTTGAGCCTCTTCTCGCGCTCGGCGCGCGCCATCTCGCGCGCGATCTCTCGCTTCTGATCCTTGGTGAGACGTTCCTGGGCCACGGTGGACGACCTTATCGGGTGAGTTCTATGGATTGGCTCAGAGCGAGGGTTTGGCTCAGAGCGTGCCGACGGCGAGGCGGCTGAGGATGTCGAGCTGCAACTGCGCGAGGAGCACGACCACCGCGTAGCTCACGATGATGACCGGGATCACCCATGAGCGCAGCAGGCGCCCGAATCCGACGAGGCGCGACCCGAACACCCCCTCGGCGAGGTTGCGCGACGTCAGCACCCAGAAGAGCGGGATGGTGACCGACCAGACGAGCATGCACCACGGGCACAGCGTGCGGAGGTCGTAGAGGCTCTGCGAGATCAGCCAGATGACGAACACGAGCGCGCCGAGCACTCCGACGTTGAAGAGCGCCCAGAACCAGCGGGCGAAGCGCGCACCCGCGAGCAGGCCCACCCCGACCGCGATCGGCGCCACGAACCCGCCGAGCCCGAGCAGCGGGTTGGGGAACCCGAACACCTCGCCCTGCCACGACGAGAGGTTCTCGCCGCACTGCACGAGAAGGCTGAAGTTGCAGTCGAGGTCGGCCTCGGGGTTCTCGAGCAGCAGGATCTTGTCGACGGTCAAGGCGAAGGCCGCGTACCACCCCAGCGCGCCGGCGACGATCAGGAAGATCGCGAGGGCGAGCGGTCGGCGCGGGGTCTCGGTGTCGGGCACGACTCGATTATCGGCCACGCCGCCCGCAGGAGTGCCCGGCACGTCGATGAGTGGGATGAAGCACGCGCGTGCGATACTGGACCGCAAGCCGACCGGGCCGCGCCCGGTCGCACCAGATGAAGCTTTCCGGGCAACAATCCCGGGCCACGAGTGCCGAGCTAGTTCGAGCACCGTGTCGGATGCCAGTTCCGAGTCGCGCAGTGACAGTGCGCAGGTGGGCACACCGCACCGTTCAGGGGAACGGCGGCCACCATCCAGAAGAGTTCGCGGCACCGCCGAGGCGGCCCGCACGAGATTTCCCGGCGGGCAGCGCGGCTCCCTCCCGGGCAAGGAGCACCAGCGATGGTGAAGAAGTCGGACATCCAGCCCAAGAGCGCTGTGTCGCACGTCTCAGCCGAATCCGAGTCGGGCCTGGTGATTCCCGAGGCCGAGATCGAGGCGTCGTCGAAGCCGAAGCGGTCGCGCTCGAAGAAGAGCGACGAGAGCCAGGATGCCGCTCCCGCGGCCGAGAAGAAGAAGTCGCCGGCCCGGAAGAAGCGGGGTGAGAGCGACGCTCCGGCGGACGCCGCCGACGCGACCACGCCCGACGCCCCGGCGGCGAGCCCGTTCTCGCTGCTGTTCCAGGCGCCGCCCATCCCGACCCCGGTGATCTCCGACGGACCCGACGACTCCGACTCCGAGGCGCCCACGGCATCCTCGCGTCGTCGCACGCGTCGCCGCTCGGGCGAGGCGCCGCGCGACGGCGACGACGCCCCCAACACGACGGTGCGCGTGCGTCAGCCGCGTCAGGCGCCGGTCATCACCGAGCCGCAGCGCATCAAGGGCTCGACGCGTCTCGAGGCGAAGAAGCAGCGTCGCCGCGACGGCCGCGACGCGGGTCGACGTCGTCCCGTCATCACGGAGGCCGAGTTCCTCGCGCGTCGTGAATCGGTCGACCGTGTCATGGTGGTGCGCAGCAAGTTCGGGCGCATCCAGATCGCCGTGCTCGAAGACGGCGTGCTCGTCGAGCACTACGTCGCGCGGGCACAGGACGCGAGCCTCATCGGCAACGTCTACCTCGGTCGCGTGCAGAACGTGCTGCCCTCGATGGAGGCCGCGTTCGTCGACATCGGGCGCGGACGCAACGCCGTGCTCTACGCCGGCGAGGTCGACTGGGAGGCCGCCGCGGCCGCCGCGGAGAGCGACGGCAACAAGAACCAGGCCCGCAAGATCGAGCTCGCGCTCAAGCCGGGCGACAAGGTGCTCGTGCAGGTCACGAAAGACCCGGTCGGTCACAAGGGCGCGCGTCTGACGAGTCAGGTGAGCCTGCCGGGGCGCTACCTCGTGTACGTGCCCAACGGCTCGATGAACGGCATCAGCCGCAAGCTCCCCGATACCGAGCGCGCGCGCCTGAAGAAGATCCTCAAGGAGGTGCTGCCCGACGAGAACGGCGTCATCGTGCGCACCGCCGCGGAGGGCGCCACGGAGGAGCAGCTCACCCTCGACGTGCAGCGTCTGCTCTCGCAGTGGGCGGAGATCGAGCGCGCCGTCGAGACGCAGCCCGCGCCGGCGCTCCTGCACAGCGAGCCCGACCTGCTGCTGAAGATCGTGCGGGATGTCTTCAATGAGGACTTCCACAAGCTGGTCATCGAAGGCGACGACGCCCTCGAGACGATCTCGGGCTACCTCAACGCCGTCGCCCCCGATCTCGTGGAGCGTGTCGAGAAGCACGTGAGCGACCGAGACTCGTTCGACGAGTTCCGCGTGAGCGAGCAGATCGACAAGGCGCTCGAGCGCAAGGTGTGGCTGCCGTCGGGCGGCTCGCTCGTGATCGACCGCACCGAGGCGATGACCGTCGTGGATGTCAACACCGGCAAGTTCGTCGGCTCCGGCGGCAACCTCGAGGAGACGGTCACCCGCAACAACCTCGAGGCCGCGGAGGAGATCGTGCGTCAGCTCCGGCTGCGTGACATCGGCGGCATCATCGTCGTCGACTTCATCGACATGGTGCTCGAGTCGAACCGCGACCTCGTGCTGCGCCGCCTCGTCGAGTGCCTGTCGCGCGACCGCACGAAGCACCAGGTGGCGGAGGTCACGAGCCTCGGCCTCGTGCAGATGACCCGCAAGAAGCTCGGTCTCGGGCTCATCGAGTCGTTCAGCGAGAACTGCGAGCACTGCGCGGGCCGCGGCATCATCGTGCACCACGAGCCCGTGTTCAAGCACCGCACGCCGAACGAGGCATCGTCGAGCAACGGCCCGGCGTCGGGCGGCTCGTCCCGCAGCCGTCGTGGCCGTGGCGGCAGCGGCGGAGGGAACACCCCCGCGGGCTCCGGCGTGAAGAACGGGGTGGGCGGCGCCGGCACCCACGCGATCACCGAAGACGTCAAGAACGCGCTCGCCCAGATCGCCAAGAGCACCGTGCACACCGAGGGTGAGGCTGCCCCGTCGGACGGTTCGTCGCCCGAGATCTCGTCGGCCGAGAAGGTCGCCGTCGCGGCGGCCGAGACCGCCGTCGAGATCCTCGACATCCCGGTGCCGAAGTCGTCGCGCGGGGCCCGTCGCGTCAGCACGAAGGATGCCGAGAACATCCTCGGCTCAGTACTTCAGGCGCTGCCCGAGCCGAAGCCCGCCGGACGCGGTCGTCGTGGCTCGCGTCGCGCGCCGAGCGCCGGAACCGCCGAGTCGTCTCCCGCGGCCGAGTGAGCCGGGGGAGGATGGTGGGGTGACCGACGCCCCACCGCCCCCTCCCGCCGAACCGCTCTACCCCGAACCGGTCTTCATCCCCGCCGGTACCAGGCCCGCGGGGACGCCCCCGTCGGGTCCGCCGCCCTACGGTTCGATCCCGGCCGGGTCGGCGACCCGCAGCCCCGTGCTGCTGCTCGTCGTCGCGATCGCCGCGGTCGTCGGTCTCGTCGTGAACTCGATCGGGCTCGCAGGGTTCCCGAGCAACGCTCCGGTCGAAGGCATCTACGCGCTCGGCATCGGCGTCGACTTCCTCGCGATCGCCGTCGTGTGCGGCATCGGTGCCGCGATCTCCCGCCGCGGCTACCCGTTGCGTTCGAGCACGCCCATCGCGGTCGTCGCGGTCGTGTTCGCCGCGGCGGCGGTGGCGGCATGGGTGCTCTTCGGCGGGGTCGGGTCGCTCATCGAGCTCATCCCGCCCGACCGCGGACGCTACATGTACGCCGCAGGAGGGCTGTTCTACGGCGGCTTCCTGTGGGTGCTCGCCGTGATCTTCGGCGCCCATGCGTTCCGTCGTGGCGGCACGTCGCGCAACAACGTGCTCGCGATCGTGGCCCTCGCCGTCCCGGCGTTGCTCGTCGCCTACGCCGTCGTGTCGTCGGTGATCTACGGGCTCGGGCTCACCGACTGACGTCTTCGGCGCGGTAGCGCTTGTCGCGCTGTCGCACCCGCAGCCCGGCCGCCTGGAGCCGACGCAGCAGTTCACGCGCCGTGACGGGCACCGCGCCGCGGGCGACCAGGTCGTCCCAGCTGCGCTGCGGCACGTCGTAGTGGTCGTGGTCGAAGCCCCGCGGGGGGATGCCGGCCGCCTCCGCGAAGGCATGCAGCTCGTCGAGGGAGGTGTCGCTCACCAGGTGCGCCCAGAGCGTGCCGTGTGCGGGCCAGCTCGGCTCGTCGATGAGGATCACGCTGGCTAGTCTGACGGCATGACCGACGATCTCGCTCGTGCGCTCCAGCGCCCCGGAGTCGTGCCCGCGTTCGTGACGGCGCTCGGCATCCTGGTCGGCCTCGTGGTGCTGGGCTTCTTGCAGGCGACTTTCGGTGCCCTCTCGACGGTGACGGCGGCCGGCGTCGGCGGTGAGTTCTTCGCGCAGATCTGGGCGGCCCAACTCGCGGTCGCGCTCACCGGACCGGTGCCGGTCGCGATCGGCGTCTTCGTGTGCTTCTGGCAGGTCGCGCCGATCGCGCCGAGCCTGCGACTCGCGCACGTGGTGACGCGGGCGCTCCTGGCGGCGCTCGCGGGCGCCGTACTGCTCTTCGTGCTGGGCCTTGCGCTCGCATTCGGGCTCTGGCTGCTGGGGCTCGCGGGAGCATTCGACCAGGGCGGACTCTCGTCGGTCACCCCGCTCACGGAGTCGCCGCTCGTCTTGCTGTTCCGTACGCTCGGCGTGCTCGTGGGCGTGCTGCCGCTCGTCGTGCTGGGGGCCGTGCTGCTCTGGGGATGGCTCCAGCGGCATCCCCCGAAGGTGGTCGCGAAGGGCTCCCTCGACGAGGTTTGAGGAAGTGCCCGTCGTGGGCTAGACTCGACCTTCGGTGTGCGCCCGGTTCCCGGACTCTGCTGCAAGTCAGAGCGGCACCCGAATCTCTTCCCTAACAAAGGATCCGTGAGTGGTTTACGCAATCGTGCGCGCCGGTGGGCGTCAGGAGAAGGTGGAAGTGGGCACGGCCGTCGTGCTCGACCGCACCGCCGCCGACAAGGATGGCAACATCCAGCTCGTCCCCGTGCTGCTCGTCGACGGTGACACGATCACCCACGACGCCAAGGCGCTCGCGAAGGTCACCGTGACGGCCGAGGTCGTCGGCGACGAGCGCGGCCCGAAGATCGTCATCCAGAAGTTCAAGAACAAGACCGGGTACAAGAAGCGCCAGGGTTTCCGCGCCGACCTCACCCGCGTCAAGATCACCGGAATCAAGTAAGGAGCGCCCCCGATGGCACATAAGAAGGGCGCTAGCTCCTCCAAGAACGGCCGCGACTCGAACGCGCAGTACCTCGGCGTCAAGCGCTTCGGCGGCCAGGTCGTCAAGGCCGGCGAGATCCTCATCCGCCAGCGCGGCACGAAGTTCCACCCGGGCGCCAACGTCGGCCGCGGTGGCGACGACACGCTGTTCGCGCTCTCGGCGGGTGCCGTCGAGTTCGGTACCAAGGGCGGCCGCAAGGTCGTCAACATCGTCCCGGCGGCGTAACACCCGCCGATCTCGACACGCCCGCTGTGCGGGCTACTCGATCACCGATTCTGATCGAAGGGCGGACTGCGGTCCGCCCTTCGTCATTTCCAGCGTAAGGAGAGTGACCGGATGACCACGTTCGTCGACCGGGTGACTCTCCACCTGCGCGCCGGGAACGGCGGCCACGGCTGCGTCTCGGTGCGCCGCGAGAAGTTCAAGCCCCTCGCAGGCCCCGACGGCGGCAACGGAGGCCACGGCGGCGACATCACCCTCGTCGCCGACCCGCAGGTCACCACGCTGCTCTCGTACCACCGCGGCCCGCACCGTTCGAGCGGCAACGGCGCCCCGGGCATGGGCGACAACCGCTCCGGCGCACACGGGGAGCCTCTCGAGCTTCCCGTTCCGGTCGGCACGGTCGTCTCCACTCCCGACGGCGAGCTGCTCGCCGACCTCGACGAGCCGGGGATGCGACTCGTCGTCGCCGCGGGCGGTCAGGGCGGTCTCGGCAACGCCTCCCTCGCGACCACCAAGCGCAAGGCTCCGGGCTTCGCGCTGCTCGGCACGCCGGGCTGGGAGGGCGACGTCGCCCTCGAGCTCAAGACCGTCGCCGACGTCGCGCTCGTCGGCTACCCGAGCGCGGGCAAGTCGTCGCTCATCGCGGCACTCTCCGCCGCCCGCCCGAAGATCGCCGACTACCCGTTCACGACGCTGCACCCGAACCTCGGTGTCGTCGAGGCCGGATCGTCGCGCTACACGGTCGCCGACGTACCCGGGCTCATCGAAGGTGCGAGCGAGGGACGCGGGCTCGGGCTCGAGTTCCTGCGCCACGTCGAGCGTTGCTCGGCACTCCTGCACGTGCTCGACTGCGCGACCCCCGAGGCCGACCGGGATCCGATCTCCGACCTCGACGTGATCCTCGCCGAGCTCGCCGCGTACCCGGTGCCCGAGGGGCAGACGCCGCTGCTCGAGCGCGCTCAGCTCATCGCTCTCAACAAGGTCGACGTGCCCGACGGGCGCGACATGGCGGCCCTCGTGCGGCCGACTCTCGAGGAACGCGGCTATCGCGTCTTCGAGATCTCCGCCGTGAGCCGCGAGGGGCTGCGCGAGCTGTCGTTCGCGCTCGCCGAGCTCGTGGATGCCGATCGTGCCGCCCGGCTCGCCGCCGCCGCGATCAAGCCGCGCATCGTGCTGCGTCCGAAGGCGGTCGACGAGAAGGACTTCACGATCCGCTTCGACGGCGGCACCGAGGGTCTCTACCGTGTGCTCGGCCCGAAGCCCGAGCGCTGGGTGCAGCAGACCGACTTCAACAACGAGGAGGCCGTCGGCTTCCTCGCCGACAGGCTCGCGAAGCTCGGTATCGACGAGGCGCTCTTCGCCGCGGGCGCCGAGCCGGGTGCACCCGTCGTCATCGGCGAGGGCGACGGTCGCGTCTTCGACTGGGAGCCGACCCTCACCTCGGCGGCCGAGCTCATCCAGAGCCCCCGCGGCACCGACCCGCGCTTCGACGACAACCGTCGCCGCACGACGGCGGAGCGTCGCGAGGAGTACCACGAGCGTATGGATGCCCGCGCTGCGCTGCGTGAGGAGTTCGAGCAGGAGCGCCGTGCAGCGCTCGGTCCCGAGGAGGACGACGACTGATGCGAGATGCGGTGCTCGAGGCGAAGCGCATCGTGGTGAAGGTCGGTTCGTCGAGCGTCTCCGGTGACAACGCCGGGCAGATCGAGCCGCTCGTGGATGCCCTCGTGGCGACGTACCGTCGCGGTGTCGAGGTCGTGCTCGTGTCGTCGGGCGCCATCGCGAGCGCGATCCCGCTGCTCGACCTCGGCGGCCGCCCCCAGGACCTCGCGACGCAGCAGGCCGCCGCCGCGGTGGGGCAGAACGTGCTCATGTGGCGCTACCAGACGTCGCTCGACCGCTACGGCATCCTCGCCGGTCAGGTGCTGCTGACCGCCGGCGACCTCGAGAACCCGACGCACCGCAGCAACGCCCAGCGCGCGATGGAGCGGCTGCTCGACCTGCGCATCCTGCCGATCGTGAACGAGAACGACACGGTCGCCACCCAGGAGATCCGGTTCGGCGACAACGACAGGCTCGCCTCGCTCGTCGCGGAACTCATCGGCGCCGACCTGCTCGTGCTGCTCTCGGACATCGACGCGCTCTACACGCGTCCGCCGTCGGAACCCGGCGCGCGCCCCATCCACCACGTCGCGTTCGACGACGACCTCGCGGGCGTCGAGCTCGGCGACATCGGCGCGGCCGGCGTCGGCACCGGGGGAGCGGGCACCAAGATCGCCGCCGCGAAGTACGCCGCCGGCATCGGCACGCCCGTGCTGCTCACGTCGACGCCCAACGTCGCGCGTGCCCTCGCCGGCGACGACACGGGCACGTGGTTCGACGCTCGCCCTTGAGTGCCTCCTCGGTGGTCGAGTAGCCGCACAGCGGCGTGTCGAGACCTCATGTCGGGCCTGCGTCTCGACACGCGCCCTGCGGGCGCTACTCGACGACCGATGGCCGGTCGCGCGGGATCAGGGGGATCGACGCGGCGGGGGCGAGGGCGAGCAGCGCGAACGCGATCGAGTATCCCGTCACGCCGATGAGCACCCCCACGGCGGGCGCGACGATCGCCGCGGCGAGGAACTGGCCCGTGTTCTGCGCCCCGAGCGCCCGGCCTGACCAGTGCGCCCCGGCGATCTCGGCGACGGCGGTGAACGCGAGTCCGTTGTCGGCGACGCTCACGCATGACGCGAGCACGTAGAACACGGCGACGGCGGGCGCCCAGTGCAGCTCGCCGGCGAGCGCGGTGAGCAGCAGCAGCGGGATGCCGGCGAGCGCGATCCCGCGCAGCGGACGCAGGCGGCTGCCGAGCCGGTCGCTCCAGACGCCGATCGCGACGCGTCCGCCCGCGCCGAGCAACTGCGAGGCCGCGACGACGACGCCCGCCGCGACGGGGTCCCAGCCTTGGTCGGCGATGAGCCACACGAGTCCGAACGTCGCGAGCGCGTACTGCGGCACGACGAGCAGCGCCGAGACGAGATGGATGCGGAGGAGCGTCGCGTCGCCGCGGTACGGATTCGCGGGGCGACCCTCGGCATCCACCGCCCGCACGGGGCGGGGCGGGTTGACGATGAACAGCGCGCTCGCCGCGGCAGCGACGACCACGACCGCGCCGCTCACGAGGATCGCGGGCCAGAGCTCCCCGTCGGCGCTCAGCGGGGGGACGACGAGCGCCCCGATGCCGGTGCCGAGCGGGAGCGCCATCTGCCGCAGCCCCATCGCGAGTCCGCGACGCTCGGGCGGGAACCAGCCGATCACGATCCGACCGCTCGTGGCGCTCGTCGACGCGGCTCCGATCCCGCAGAGCGCGAAGGCGAGCGCGAGCAGCACGTAGTCTCCGCCGGCCGCCGCGAGGATCGACGCGAGCGCTCCGGCGACGGCCACCCCGAGCCCCGACACGAGGATGACACGCTCACCCCAGCGATCGGTCGCGGCACCCCAGAGGATGAGCGTCAGCAGCACACCGACGTTGGGTGCCGTCGCGATGAGCCCGGCTTCGCCGAGCGAGAGTCCGCGCTCGGTGTGCAGCAGCGGGATGAGGTAGGCGGGCGTCGAGATGAGCAGCGCCGTCGCCGTCTGCGACCCGCCGCCGACGACGAGCATGAGCCAGGGTCTCGGGGTGCGCGTCGACATCCCTCTCATCTTGGCCCTGCTCCACGAGGGAACCGAATCGCGTGTGCCGGACACTACAGGGTGTGGAGCAGGATGCCGACGCCGCCGACTGGACCCGCGCCCTCGCGGGCGACGGGGAGGCCTTCGGGCGCATCTTCGACCGTCACCGCGACCGGGTGCGTCGCCACGGCTACCGGCTCGCCCCGACGATCGACGAGGTCGAGGATCTCGTCGCCCTGACCTTCCTCGAGGCCTGGCGTCGTCGCGCGCACGTGCGGGTCGTCGACGGCTCGGTGCTCCCGTGGCTGCTCGTCACAGCCTCGAACGTCGCCCGCAATCAGCGCCGAGCCGCCCGCCGCCACCGCGCCCTCCTCGCGAAGCTGCCCCCGACATCCACCGTCCCCGATCATGCGCAGCGCGACGAGCTCGGTGTCGTCGCGCGGCTCGGCGAGTTGCCGCTCGTCGATCGCCAGGTTCTTGTGCTGTGCGTCCTCGAGGGCTTCTCCGAGCACGAGGCCGCGGAGGCGCTCGGAGTTCCGCCCGGCACCGTGAAATCCCGTCTCTCTCGCGCCCGCCGCCGGCTCGCGCACGTCGTGCTCCCGGAAGGAGTTCCCGATGTCCCGTGACACCCTCGAGGCCCGTGACCGCGACGCTGCGCTGCGGCGTCTCCTCGTCGCGCAGGCGGAGCGCCCCCGACCGACGCGGATGCCGTGGCCGGCCATCGTGGGCACAGTGGCCGTCGTGGCGCTGCTGGGCGGGGTTGCGATCGGTGCCACCGCGTTCCGCGGTCCCGTCGATGCGCAACCCGCCGTGCCCGATCCCGATGTCGTCTTCGGAACGCCCGAGTTCATTTACGACGACGCCACGATCCTTGGCGACCCCGTGCAGTTCAGGTCGACCGGGTCGCAGACCATCGGCCTTGGCGTGGCGCCGAGCGGCGCGACTGAGCTGGCGATGATGCTGCGGTGCTACGCCGCGGGCACCTACTCCGCGACGGCGCTTGAGGGCGTACCGCCGCTGTATGAACCGCTCACGTGCGACGAGGACGCACGCGTGATCAACGGGGTGGCGGGCGGCTACATCCCATTCCCCGCCGACGGAACGACCAGCGTGAAGATCTCGGTCTCCGCAGGAGGCGACTACGCCGTGTGGCTCGCCTGGGTGGCGAAGCCGGCCGACCCCGAGGCGTCCGCAGAGCAGGCCGCGGCACTCGCCGACGGTCAGGTCACCCGCGACGAGTACGTCGCGGGGTTCGATCGTTTCGCCGCGTGCATGGCCGAAGCCGGCTTCCCGGTCGCCGGGAACCGTGACGGCGAGATCATCTCCTATTCCCAGAGTTCCCAGGCCGTATCGTCGGGAGCCGACCACCGGTGCTATCTGGCCGAGTTCCAGCAACTCGACATGGAGTGGCAGGCCGCGCATCCGCAGCGCTCGGAGGAGCAGACAGCGGCGATCGTCGACGGCATCGTGACACGGGCCGAGTACCTCGCCGCCTTCGATCGCTACGCGACGTGCATGGTGCTGCTGGGAGCGAGCGTCGAGGTCGCCGATCGCGAGGCCGACGTGCTCGACGTCACGGTCAACGCCGGTGCGGCACCGTCGAGCGACGTGAGTCGCTGCTACCGCTTCGAGTTCTTCGACGTCGACCTGGCCTGGCGGGCCGCCAACGAGGAGTGACTTCGCGCGCGTCGGTAGACTCGCGCGCATGTCGGACACCTCTCTCGCGACCTCGCTCGTGGACAAACTCGAACGCGCGAAGACCGCCGCGCGCTCCCTCGCGACCACGGCATCCGGGGTGAAGAATGCCGGCCTCGAGGCGATCGCGCAGGCGGTCGAGAGCGGGGCGGCGCGCATCCTCCCGGCCAACGAGCTCGACCTCGCGAACGGACGCGAGAACGGGCTTTCCACGGGGCTGCAGGATCGTCTCCGGCTCGACGAGTCGCGCCTCGCGGGGCTCGCGCAGGCGGTGCGCGACATCGTCGCGCTGCCCGACCCGGTGGGGGAGGTGCTGCGGGGCTCGACTCTTCCGAACGGCGTGCAGCTCAGCCAGGTACGCGTGCCCTTCGGTGTCGTCGGCGCGATCTACGAGGCGCGGCCGAACGTGACGATCGACATCGCCGCCCTCGCGCTCAAGAGCGGCAACGCCGTCGTGCTGCGCGGCGGATCGGCGGCCGAGAACACCAACCGCGTGCTCGTCGAGTTGCTGCAGGAGGCGCTCGTGAGCGTCGGGTTGCCGGGCGACGCGGTGCAGACGATCGACGAGTTCGGTCGCGACGGTGCGACTCAGCTCATGCAGGCCCGCGGCTACGTGGATGTCCTCATCCCGCGCGGGTCGGCGCAGCTCATCGACGCGGTCGTGCGCGAGTCGAAAGTGCCGGTCATCGAGACGGGCGCCGGGGTCGTGCACCTGTTCCTCGACGAGTCGGCCGACGAGGCGATGGCCGTCGAGATCGCGGTGAACGCCAAGGTGCAGCGGCCGAGTGTGTGCAACGCTCTTGAGACGCTCCTCGTCGACACGCGCTCTGCCGAACGGCTGCTTCCGCCGGTGCTCGCTGCGCTGCGCGCACAGGGGGTCACGCTGCACGCCGACGAGCGCGCCCAGGCGATCTTCGCCGACGCCGTGCCGGCCACCGACGACGACTGGTCGACCGAGCACATGAGCCTCGACCTCAACGTCGCCGTCGTCGACGACCTCGACGCGGCGCTCGCGCACATCCGGCAGTACTCGACGCACCACACCGAGTCGATCGTCACGAACGACATCGGCCGGGCGGAGCGGTTCCTCGCCGAGGTCGACTCGGCGGTCGTCATGGTCAACGCGTCCACGCGGTTCACCGACGGCGGCGAGTTCGGGTTCGGGGCCGAGGTCGGCATCTCGACGCAGAAGCTCCACGCGCGTGGGCCGATGGGCCTCCCGGAGCTCACGAGCACCAAGTGGCTCGTGCGCGGCGCCGGGCAGGTGCGCCGCTAACATGGTCGCTATGTCGTTCCTGCCGTCGCTCCCCGTCGAGACGCACCACGAACTCGTCGAGCTCGTGCTGCCGATCTGGGCCTTCCCGGCGATCGCCGCGGGCGTGTTCATCCTGCTCGCCGCGATCACCTGGAGCTACCGCGACGTGTACCACCGTCACGGCGACAAGACGGCCGACGCGAGCTCGCACCAAGACGCTCACCACTGAGGCCCCGGGGATGACCGAGGGCGCGGTGCGCCGACCGCGCATCGGCGTCATGGGCGGCACCTTCGACCCGATCCACCACGGCCACCTGGTCGCTGCCAGCGAGGTGCAGCAGTCGTTCGACCTCGACGAGGTCGTCTTCGTGCCGACCGGACAGCCCTGGATGAAGGATGCCGTCTCCTCGGCGGAGCGGCGCTACGAGATGACGGTCATCGCGACGGCGTCGAACCCACGATTCACGGTGAGTCGGGTCGACATCGAGCGCGGCGGCCCCACGTACACGATCGATACCCTGCGTGACATCCGCCGACAGCGACCGGATGCTGAGCTGTTCTTCATCTCGGGGGCCGACGCCGTCGCGCAGATCCTCGAGTGGAAGGATGTCGAGGAGCTCTGGGAACTCGCCCGATTCGTCGCCGTCTCGCGTCCTGGGCATTCGCTGAACATTCGCGGATTGCCGGAGCAGCGCGTAAACTCGCTCGAGGTACCCGCACTGGCGATTTCATCCACCGATTGCCGGGAGCGAGTAGACCGGGGGTTTCCCGTGTGGTACTTGGTCCCCGATGGTGTCGTCCAGTACATCTCCAAGCACCACCTCTACCGGAGCACCTCCACCGGAGCTAGCGAATGACGACATACCAGGATCCGCCGCTGCAGTCGCGGCGTGCGGTCCGGCAGGGTGAGCGCCCCGAGGCGCAGCAGCCCTCGTCGCCGTTCGCTCCGCCGCAGGTTCCGCGCACGGCCGCGGGTGCCGGCGAGCCGCTGAGCTACGTCACGCAGAACCGTCCGCCGCTGCCCGGGTACGAGACCTCCACCGCCGCTCCGACCGACGCGTCGGCGCATCGCGGCCGACGTGCTGCCGAGCCGACCGGGTCGCCCTCGGCCGACCCCCAGCAGTCGTTCCGTCCGCGCGACTTCAGCCCCGAGGCGCGCACCGCCCCTCCGGCCTGGTCGCCCGAGCACGACCGCGAGAGCGGCATCGTCGAGTACCACACGCAGGCACGGGCGAATGTCGTGCCGCCACCGCCGCCCGCGGCCTCCCTCGCCGCGTCGCTCGCCGGTGCGCCGCCGGAGGAGCAGACGCTGTCGCGCCGCGAGCTGCGCGCCCTCCGCGAGGAGGCGGGCATCACCGCGCAGGAGACGGGTCCCGTCGTCCCGCTCGCCGCCGCGCCGCAGCCTGTCGCGCCCGCCCCTGCGCCGCCACTCGTCGAGCCGCCCGCCGCATCGGCGCCGCCGACCCCCGCTCCCTCGACGCAGCTCGACTCCGCGATGGCCGAGTTCGACGCCCTCGCCGGTCGCACGACCGAGGAGGCCCTGTCGCGCCGCGCGGCACGTCGCGCCGCCCCGGAGCCCGTCACCCCGGAGCCCGCGCCGCAGCAATACGTGTCCGAGAGCGTTCCGGTACCTGCACCGCAGGCGCCCCAGCCGCAGCAGTACGTGTCGGAGAGCGTGCCGGTCCCCGCGCAGCACTACGTGTCCGAGAGCGTTCCGGTACCTGCACCGCAGGCGCCCCAGCCGCAGCAGTACGTCTCCGAGAGCGTGCCCGTCCCCGCACCGCAGGCGCCGGCGTTCGTCGCCCCGCCGGAGCCGGCACCGATGGCGCCCGCGCAGTTCGCGCCGCCCGCCGCACCGGCCGCGGTGGAGCCCGTCGCACCGACCACCGGCGAGCGTCCCGTCGGCCACTGGACCAACCAGTCCGACCTCGACGACCGCATCCAGGTGAATCCGTCGACCATCTCGCGCACCGTCGGCTCCGGCGCCATCACGACGAGCGCACTCGTGCTCCCGTCGATCCCGGGCCACGACATGACGACCGGCGAGGTCATGCTCACGGGTTCCGTCTCGCTGCCGGCGAGCCTCTCCGCGACGGGGGCGCACCACTCGATCGACGAGTCCGACCTCGACCACCTGCTCGACCCGGGCGACCACCAGGCGGTCAACACCGACTCCGTGCCGATCCGGGCGATCCGGGCCGTCTCGAGCCACACCAACTCCCGCAATCAGGTGCTCGCGGCCGCGAAGCCGCACCGGGGCAATCGTGCCCTCACCGCCCTCATCGTGTCGGCATCCGGCATGGTCGTCGTCGTCGTGACGCTCCTCGTCGTCGCCCTCGTCAACGGCGGGCTCTGATTCTGAACCCCGAAGGACACCGTGGCCGCCACTGACCGCGCCCGCGAGCTGCTGCACGTCGCCGCGCTCGCCGCCGATGACAAGCAGGCGGAGGACCTCGTCGCGCTCGACGTGTCGGGACCTCTGCCGCTCACCGACATCTTCCTGCTCGCCACCGGGCGCAACGAACGCAACGTGCTCGCGATCGCCGGCGAGATCGAAGACAAGCTCATCCAGGCCGGCGCGAAGCCGCTGCGGCGCGAGGGACGGGCCGAAGGGCGCTGGGTGCTGCTCGACTTCGGCGACCTCGTCGTGCACGTCTTCCACGAGGAGGACCGGATGTACTACTCGCTCGAGCGCCTGTGGAAAGACTGCCCGGTCATCCCGCTCGACCTGCCCTCGCCCGCCGCTGCGTCGGCCGACTGACCCTCCGGGTGAACGCCGCCCCTCCCGGGTGGTGTAATCTGTCCTAGTTGCCCTTCGGGGTTACGGGTCTGTGGCGCAGCTGGTAGCGCACCTGCATGGCATGCAGGGGGTCAGGGGTTCGAGTCCCCTCAGATCCACACCTTTCGATGTCTCACCTCGGCTCTAGGCTCGTCCTCATGACCGAGCCCTCCGCCGCGGCCACTTCGAGCGTCGACCACGTGCCGCCGCCGAACGGCATGCGCACGTTCCTCAACGTGATCGTCAACACCGCGCTCGCGAACGTCACCACGAGCTACCTCTGGTTCGGGCTCACCTTCTGGGTCTACCTCGAGACGAAGTCGGTGCTCGCCACGGGCGTCATCGGCGGCGCCTACATGCTGCTCGTCGCGTTCTTCGGCATGATCTTCGGCTCGATCGTCGACCGCTACCGCAAGCACCAGGTCATGATGTTCGCGAGCATCGCCACGTTCATCTGCTTCGGCATCGCGGGAGTGCTGTGGTTGCTGCTCGACGAGCGCCAACTGTTGAACATCGGCGGGCCGTGGTTCTGGATGTTCTCGGGCATCATCCTGCTCGGAGCCGTCGTCGAGAACATGCGCAACATCGCGCTCTCGACCACCGTCACCCTGCTCGTGCCGGTCGAGCGTCACGCGAACGCCAACGGTCTCGTCGGCACCGTGCAGGGGCTCGCGTTCATGGTGACGAGCGTGTTCTCCGGCCTGTCGATCGGGCTGCTCGGCATGGGCACGACGCTGCTCATCGCGATCGTGTTCACCGGGGTCGCGTTCGTGCACCTGCTGTTCCTGCGCATCCCCGAAGAGAAGCCGCACGTCGAGGAGTCGCAGCCGTTCATCGACATCCGCGGTGCCGTCGCGGCGGTGCGGCTCGTGCCGGGGCTCTTCGCGCTGCTCATCTTCTCGACGTTCAACAACCTCATCGGCGGCGTCTACATGGCGCTCATGGATCCCTACGGTCTCGAGCTCTTCCCCGTCGAGTGGTGGGGTGTCGTGCTCGGTGTCACCTCGACGGGGTTCATCATCGGCGGGGCGCTCATCGCCAAGTTCGGGCTCGGCAAGAACCCGATCCGCACCCTCCTGCTGTTCGTGATCGTGATGGGCTTCCTCGGCGCCTTCTTCACGATCCGCGAGTTCTGGTGGCTCTACGCCCTCGGCATCTGGCTGTACATGATGCTCATCCCCGTCATGGAGGCGGCCGAGCAGACGATCATCCAGAAGGTCGTGCCGTTCCGCACCCAGGGTCGCGTCTTCGGGTTCGCGCAGGCGTTCGAAGCGGCCGCCGCCCCGATCACGGCGTTCCTCATCGCCCCCATCGCCGAGTTCGCGATCATCCCCTACATGGAGTCGAGCGCGGGTCGCGCGACCTGGGGTTGGTTGCTCGGAGACGGCGAGGCGCGAGGGATCGCGCTCGTCTTCGTCGTCGCGGGGCTCATCATGGTCGTCGCCGGCGCCGCCGCCTTCCTCACGAAGTCGTATCGCACGCTGTCGGCGACCTTCGCGGGTCAGAAGGAGTCGGTGATGCCGGCCGAGGTTGCCGCAACTGAGGCGGTCGACGGGGGAGACCTCGACACGGAGTCGGTCTCGACACGGTAGGCGCCTCTCGACGAGGCGGGGACCTCAGCGGTCGTGAGGACGTGCCACCGGGATGTCACGGCGGCTCGGGCCTGCCGGCGCGCGCAGCGGGCTCAACACGCGACGCCAGCGCTCTGCGGCCTCCGACCGCCGCTTCGACTCGATGGCCGCCTGCAGCTGGCGGGTCGTGAGCGGGGGGATCATCCGGTCACGGTAGCCTCGTCGGCTGGGTGCGCTCCCAGGTGCGGGGTCAGCCGAGCACGGCAGGCAGGTCGAGGTCGTCGCGCGGGAGCTCGTCGACGATGGCCGTCACTTGGAGGTCGCCGATCCGCACCGGCCGGTCGCCGCGCGCCGAGAGGAACGCCGTGTCGGCGGCGTCGCGCCCCGTCGCGATCCTGAGCAGCGTCTGCCGGGGAGCGAGGGCGGTCGCGTCGACGACGTGCCAGACCCCGTCGATCGACGCCTCGGCGACGGCGTGGAAGTCCATCGGGGTGAGACCCGGGGCGTAGACGGCGACGACGCGCGCCGGAACGTCGAGCGCACGCAGGAAGGCCACCACGAGGTGGGCGAAGTCGCGACACACACCGCGCCGCGACAGCAGCGTGCTCACCGCCCCATCCGTCGGCAGGCTCGATCCGGGGACGTAGGCGATCCGCGTACCCACCCAGCTCGACACCGCGCTCAGCAGCTCGACACCGCGCAGGCCCGAGAATTCTGCGACCGCGATCGGCCGCAGCGTGTCCGACTCGCAGTAGCGACTCGGCCGGAGGAAGCGGATCTCCTGCAGCGCGTCGACCTCCGCCGGCGCGGCCCGCCCCTCGACGGACGCCGAGTACTCGATCCGCACGTCACCGGCGTCGACCTCGAGCACGTGGAGCCGCCCACCGTGGATGTCGTCGAGCACCGTGGGTACGAGCTCGCGTCCCGCCTGCTCGGCTGAGAAGCGTTCGGTCGTGCGTCCACCTGCCGCTGCCGCGATCGCGAGCACCAGGCGAGCCGACCCCAGGGATTCGAGGGTGAGCCCTACGGAGACGTCGCGTCGCATCCTGCATCTTCGCACCCCGCAGCCGACCGACGCCGGGTGATCGCGAGCGGTCCGCGCACAGCGAAGAGCCCCGTCCACCTGAGGTGAACGGGGCTCCGCTGAGAAGGGCTCTTAGCCCTGCTGGATGTTCGACGCCTGCGGGCCCTTCTGGCCCTGCGTGACGTCGTACGTGACCTTCTCGCCCTCGACCAGGTCGCGACGTCCGGTGCCCGCGATCGCGCTGAAGTGCGCGAACACGTCCGGGGTGTTGTCGTCGGGCGCGATGAAGCCGAAGCCCTTGTCGGCGTTGAACCACTTGACGGTTCCGGTTGCCATGTTTTCTATCCTTCTTCTACTGACCCGCTCGAACTGAGCGGGTTCCGGCCGCGGACGGCCGTCCCGGACGGCGGTGGATACCGCGTCCGAAGGGGGTGGGGGTCGTGACGACCCGGGGAGCTGCGAAGCTCGGGATACTGAGATCCGATCGATCGGCGGCCGATCCTCGATGAGGAGGCCTATGTGAAGCCAAAGGCAGAATACCGATCGCTTGTGCTCACTGTAGTCGGTCGGCCGACGATTCGGACCGCGGTATCAGTAACTCGTTACCTGATCGTCGCCGGACGGGTCGCCGGCGAATCGTGCCGCGAGTGCCTCCGACCCTCGGGCGAGCAGGGCGACATCCGCCCCGACCAGCACGAACGAGGCCCCGGCGGCGAGGTAGCCGTCGGCGATCTCGGGGTCGAACGCGTTGACGCCGCACGGCACTCCGGCCGCGGCCGCCGAGGTGAGCACGCGCCCCACCGCCGCGACGACGTCGGGATGCGTCTGCTGCCCGATCAGCCCCATCGACGCCGCGAGGTCGCTCGGGCCGACGAAGACCCCGTCGACGCCGTCGACCGCGACGATCTCGCCCGCGGCGTCGGCGCCGGCGACCGTCTCGATCTGCACGAGAAGCGACACGTGGGCGTCGGCGTCGTCGAGGTAGCCCGGCACACGGTTCCAGCGCGCGGAGCGCGCGAGGGCGCTGCCGACCCCGCGTCGGCCACGTGGCGGGTAGCGCACCGCGGCGACGGCATCCCGAGCCTCGTCCGCGCTGGAGATCATCGGCACCATGACGTTCTGCGCGCCGAGGTCGAGCACCTGCTTGACCACGACGGGGTCGTTCCACGGAACCCGCACGACCGGGGTGATCGGGTACGACGACACGGCATGGAGCTGCGCGAGCACCGACTCGAGGCCGTTCGGCGCGTGCTCCATGTCGATCAGGAGCCAGTCGAGCCCGGACCCTGCGCAGATCTCGGCGACGAGCGGCGAACCCGTGCACGCCCACATCCCCGCGAGCGGCCGGGTCGCGTCGGCGAGCCGATCGCGGAACGTGGGGGTCAGTCGAAGCGGCATGTGATGACTCCCATCGGTCCGTAGTCGCAGCGCACGACGTCGCCGCGCGAGATCCACACCGGGCGGGTGAACGATCCCGCGAGGATGATCTCACCCGCCTCGAGTCGCGCGCCGTGCTGGTGCAGCTTGTTCGCGAGCCATGCGACGCCGCGGCCGGGGTGACCGAGCACGCCCGCGGCGACTCCGGTCTCCTCGATCTCGTCGTTGCGGTGGAGCAGGGCGGCGACCCAGCGCACGTCGATGTCGCCGGGCGGGGTCGGGATGCCGCCGAGCACCATGCCGCCGTAGGCCGCGTTGTCGGAGATCGTGTCGACGATCGTGCGCCCCTCGAGCTCGATGTGCGAGTTGAGCACCTCGAGCGCGGGGGTCACGTACTCGGTGGCCGCGAGCACGTCGTCGAGCGTGCAGTCGGGGCCTTCGAGCGGCGCCGACAACACGAACGCGAGTTCGACCTCGACGCGCACGTTGCTGAAGGCGTCGAACGGGATCGTGTCGCCGTCGTGCCACACCGTGTCGTCGAACATGACGCCGTAGTCGGGCTCGGTGATGCCGGTCGCCGCCTGCATCGCCTTCGAGGTGAGGCCGATCTTGCGCCCGACGAGCCGGCGGCCGGCGGCGAGGCGGCTGTCGCGCCACACGCCCTGGATGGCGTACGAGTCCTCGACGGTCGCGTCGGGGTAGCGCGCGGTGATGCGCGGCATGAGCGTGCGATCGCGGTCGGCGGCGGCGAGCTCGGCCGCGAGTTCCGCGATCGTCTCGGGACTCAGCATCCCGTGTCCCCGATCACAGCTGATGCCCGAGCTTGTACTCGCCCTGCTTCCACGACGGCAGCGCGTCGGCGTCGTCGTCGGGCCGTGTGTACGAGAACCCGTCGGCGCCGATCGTGACCGCCATCTCCGACGTGTCGGTGCGGGCGACCACCGGCTGGGGGTTGCCGTCGAGGTCGAGCACGAGCGAGCCCTCGGTGTACCAGGAGGGCACGACAGGGTTGCCCCACCAGTCGCGGCGCTGGTTGTCGTGCACGTCCCACGTGACGACCGGGTTGTCCGGGTCGCCCGTGTAGTAGTCCTGCGTGTAGATCTCGACGCGGTGCCCGTCGGGATCGCGCAGATAGAGGTAGAACGCGTTGGAGACGCCGTGACGTCCCGGTCCGCGCTCGATGGCATCCGATCGCCGCAGTGCGCCGAGCTTGTCGCAGATGGCGAGGATGTTGTGCTTCTCGTGGGTCGCGAAGGCGACGTGGTGCATGCGCGGTCCGTCGCCGCCGGTCATCGCCGTGTCGTGCACGGTCGGCTTGCGACGCATCCACGCGGCGTACACCGTGCCCTGCTCGTCCTGGATGTCCTCCGTCACACGGAAGCCGAGGCTCTGCATGAAGTTCACGGCACGCGGTACGTCGGGCGTGATCTGGTTGAAGTGGTCGAGGCGCACGAGCTCGCCCGGCGTATGCAGGTCGTAGCGCCACGAGAGTCGCTCGACATGCTCGGTCTGGAAGAAGAACTCGTACGGGAAACCGAGCGGGTCGATGACGCGCACGGAGTCGCCGATGCCCTTCGTGAAGCCCTCCGCGCGACGCTCGACGCGGCAGCCGAGCTCGAAGTAGAACGCGACCGCCTTGTCGAGGTCCTCCGACGACCGCACCCGGTAGGAGAACACGGCGACGGCCGCGACCGACCCCTGCCGCAGCACGAGGTTGTGGTGGATGAACTCCTCGGTCGAACGCAGGTAGACGGCGTCGCCGTCCTCCTCGGTGACGTGCAGCCCGAGCACGTCGACGTAGAACGTGCGCGACGCCGCGAGGTCGGTGACGACCAGCTCCATGTACGCACAGCGCAGGATGTCCGGCGGCGGCGAGCTCGGGGTCGGGACGGGGTTGTCGCTGTGGATGGGCGCCTCCTGGCTGACGAAGAACCCGGAGGAGGTGCGCGTGCGGTCGGTCATCGGGCGTCCTTATCGCTTGCCGAAGGTGGGGTTGTGGACCTCGCCGAGCGTGATGTGCACGGCCTGCTGGTGGGTGTAGAAGTCGATCGAGCGGTAGCCGCCCTCGTGGCCGAGCCCCGATGCCTTGACGCCGCCGAACGGCGTGCGCAGGTCGCGCACGTTGTTCGAGTTGAGCCACACCATCCCCGCGTCGATGCCGTGCGCGAAGTTGTGGGCACGCGTGAGGTCGTTCGTCCAGATGTAGGCGGCGAGGCCGTACTTGACGCCGTTGGCGAGCTCGAGCGCCTCCTCGTCGCTGTCGAACGGTGTGATCGCGACGACGGGCCCGAAGATCTCCTCCTGGAAGATGCGGGCGTCGGGCGGGACGTCGGCGAAGACAGTCGGGGCGACGAAGTTGCCCGTCGGGAACCCCTCGGGTCGCCCGCCGCCGGCGACGAGTCGCCCCTCGGCCTTCCCGAGTTCGATGTACGACATGACCTTCTCGAAGTGCTCGGGATGCACGAGCGTGCCCACCTCGGTCGCGGGATCGTGCGGAGACCCGACGACGACACGGGAGGCCTGCGCGGCGTAGCGCTCGACGAACTCGTCGTACACCTCGCGCTGCACGAGGATGCGCGAACCGGCCGTGCAGCGCTCGCCGTTGAGCGAGAACACCCCGAAGATCGTCGCGTCGATGGCGGCCTCGAGGTCGGCGTCGGCGAAGACGACCGCGGGACTCTTGCCACCGAGCTCCATCGAGAGCCCCTTGAGGAAGGGCGCGGCGTTGCCGAAGATGAGCTGCCCCGTGCGGCTCTCGCCCGTGAACGAGATGAGCGGCACGTCCGGATGCTTCACGAGCGCGTCGCCGGCTTCCTCGCCGAGACCGTTGACGAGGTTGAAGACCCCCTTCGGGAGGCCGGCCTCCTCGAAGATCCCGGCCCAGAGGGAGGCGGAGAGCGGAGTGAACTCGGCGGGCTTGAGCACGACGGTGTTGCCGGTCGCGAGGGCCGGTGCGAGCTTCCACGACTCGAGCATGAAGGGCGTGTTCCAGGGCGTGATGAGCCCCGCGACGCCGATCGGCTTGCGGTTCACGTAGTTCACCTGTCGGCCGGGCACCTTGAAGACATCGTCGGCCTGGGCGACGATCAAGTCGGCGAAGAAGCGGAAGTTCTCGGCGGCGCGACGCGCCTGACCGAGGGCCTGCGTGATGGGCAGCCCCGAGTCGTACGACTCGAGTTCGGCGAGCCGCGCGTCGCGCGACTCGACGAGGTCGGCGATGCGGTGCAGCACCCGCGAGCGCTCGCGGGGCAGCATGCGCGGCCACGGGCCGTCGGTGAACGCCCGGAGAGCCGCCGCGACGGCGCGGTCGATGTCGGCCTTCTGGCCGGCGGCCGCCTGCGCGTAGACCTCGTTCGTGACGGGCTCGAGCACGTCGAAGGTGCCCCCGTCGGTGGAGTCGACGAACTCCCCGTCGATGTAGTGCTGAATGGTCGTCGGCAGATCGGCGGGGAGGTATCCCGCCGTGCCGTCGGCCCGTGCGTCGGTCATGGTGTCTCCTTGGGTCAGAACGCGGGGAGACCGAGGGTCTCGTCGGGGTGCTCGTGGACCATGTAGGCGTCGAGCGTCGCTGCGCGGTGGCGCCGAGCAGCCTTCTCGATCTCGCCGAGCGGGGCGCCGTTCTCGATGAGGTCGACGATGTTCTCGTGCTCGCGCACCGACTCCTGCGCGCGGCCCGGCACGAAGCTGAACGTCGAGTCGCGGAGGTTGCCCAGCCGGATCCACTCCGACTCGACGAGGTCGAGGAGTCGCGGGTTGGCGCACCTGCTGTAGATGGTGGCGTGGAAGTCCTGGTTGAGCCGCGTGAAGGTGCGGGGATCGAAGTTCTCGAGCGAGGTGATCATGCGGGCGTTGATGTCGCGGGCGCGGCGGATGTCGTCGGTCGTGATGCGGCGGGCGGCGAGCGCCGTGGCCGCGCCTTCGAGGATCGACAGCGCCTGCATGCTGAACCGGTACTGCGTGTCGTCGACCATCGAGACGCGCGCCCCGACGTTGCGTTCGAAGGTCACGAGGCCTTCGGCTTCGAGTTGGCGGATCGCCTCGCGCACCGGCACGACGCTCATGTCGAGCTCGCCGGCGATGCCGCCGAGCACGAGGCGGTATCCCGGGGTGAACTCTTGCCGCGCGATGCGCTCTTTGACCCAGTGGTAGGCCTGCTGCGACTTGCTGAGTTCGCCGCGCTCCGCGTCGGTCAGCTCTGCTCGCGCCATGCGCGATACCTGGCCTTCCACTCGTCGTTCATCGGGAAGAGCCCGTCGACGGGCTCGCCCTCCGCGACCCTCTCGGCGATCCAGGCGTCTTCGACCTCTTGGGCGAGCGCGGCATCCGCGACCTCTTCGGCAAGCGCCGGTGGGAGCACGAGCACCCCGTCGGCGTCCCCGACGATGATGTCGCCCGGCAGCACCGTGGCACCCCCGCAGGCGATCGCGACATCGACGTCCCAGGGCACGTGCTTGCGGCCGAGCACCGCGGGATGCGCCCCCGCGCTGTAGACGGGGATGCCGACCGCAGCGACGGCGGCGGCGTCGCGGACTCCGCCGTCGGTGACGATCCCGGCCGCCCCGCGCACGTGAGCCCGGATCGCCAGGATGTCGCCGAGCGTGCCCGAGCCCGTCTCGCCGCGGGCCTCGATCACGATCACCTCGCCCTCGTCGACCGAGTCGAAGACGCGCTTCTGCGCGTTGTAGCCGCCGCCGTGCGCCGTGAAGAGGTCGGTGCGGTACGGCACGAAGCGCAGGGTGCGAGCCAGGCCGACCAGCCTGCGGTCGGGGTGCAGCGGGCGCACGCCGTCGATCGTGACGTCGTTCAGGCCGCGTGCACGGAGCTGCTGGGAGAGCGCGGCCACGGGGGTGCGCTCGAGTTTCGCGCGCAGCTCCGGGTCGAGACGCGGGCCCGTCTGGGCGGGCGGAAGGCCCGCCGCTTCGCGAGAGCCCCACGCCTCCGCCCGCTGGAGGTCGTCGGCTGCCGGGAGCGACCCGAGCGAGGCGTCGAACGGAGCGTCGCCCGCGGTGACCGTGGTCACGAGGCGACCGGAGGAGCCTGCCGCGGGCATCGCCGGGGCATCCACCTCGACCTCCACGACATCTCCGGGCCCGACGACGGAGGAGCCGGCCGGGGTGCCGGTGAGGATCACGTCGCCGGGCTCGAGCGTGAGGTGCTGCGAGATGTCGGCGATGAGCTGGGGGAACGGGAAGATCAGCTGATCGGTCGTGTCGTCCTGGACGAGGGTGCCGTTGACCCACGTGCGCACGCGGAGGGCGTCGGGCGCGACCGACCGGGCGTCGAGCAGTCGGGGTCCGAGTGGCGTGTACCCGTCCCGGCCTTTCGACCGGACGTTCGAACCGTTGTCGTTCGCGCGGAGGTCGTAGAGGCCGAAGTCGTTCGCGGCGGTCACCCAGGCGATGTGGTCCCACGCCGCCTCCGCGGTCACGCGGTACGCGGGCGAGCCGACGACGAGCGCGATCTCGCCTTCGAACGCGAGGAGCTCCGCGCCGGCGGGCCGCTCGACCGTCGAGCCTGTCGCGGCGACCGAGCTGGACGGCTTGAGGAAGTAGGAGGGATGCGCGGGTCGGCGACCGCGCTGAGCCGCCCGCGAGGCGTAGGAGAGGTGGACGGCGACGATCTTCCCTGGGCGCTCGGGGAGGGCGTCGAAGCGCGCCTCGGACGGCGTGGCGCTCTCGGCTGGCGTGGTCATGGGTTCCCTCGTTCTTGCGACGTATCGCAAATCGTATATCATCTGGAAGGGACGGGGCAACGAGGCACCGGCCCGACGGAGTCGTCCGCCGTGCGACCAGAGGAGAGTCATGCAGTTCCACCACCACGGCTATGTCTCGGGCGACCCGAGGGTGGTCGAGGCGAGCGGCGCGGGCGTCGCGCGACCGTCGGAGCTGCCGGACGCGATGGACGTGCTCGTCGTCGGCTCGGGCCCTGCGGGCATGCTGCTCGCGGCGCAGTTCTCCTGGTTCCCGTCGATCACCGCGCGCGTCATCGAGCGGCGCGACGGCCGCCTCGTGCTCGGACAGGCGGACGGCATCCAGCCGCGCAGCGTGGAGACCTTCCAAGCCTTCGGGTTCGCCGAGCGGATCGTCGCCGAGGCCTACAACATCGCGTACATGAACTTCTGGGGACCCGACCCGGCCGACCCGAGCCGCATCGTGCGCACCGCTCGCACCGAGGACTACGCGTTCAAGATCAGCGAGTTCCCGCACCTCATCGTCAACCAGGCGCGCGTGCTCGACTACTTCGCGGAGGCCGCCGCGAACGGACCCGGACGCATCGCGCCCGACTACGGCATCGAGTTCGTCGGACTCACGACGCACGAGGAGGAGGAATACCCCGTCGAGGTGCGAGTGCGGTACACCGCAGGGCCGCGGGCGGGCGAGGAGCGCACGGTGCGTGCGCGCTACGTCGTGGGTTGCGACGGGGCGCGCAGCGGCGTGCGGGAGGCGATCGGCCGCACGCACGTCGGACAGTTCGCCGCGCACGCGTGGGGCGTCATGGACGTGCTCGTCAACACCGACTTCCCCGACTGGCGCACCAAGTGCGCGATCAACGCGCGGGCGGGCAACATCCTGCACATCCCGCGGGAGGGCGGCTACCTGAGCCGGGTCTACGTCGACCTCGGCGAGGTTCCCGAGGGCGCGAACCGCGACGTGCGGGCGACCCCGGTCGACGACATCATCCGCAGGGCGAACGAGATCCTCCATCCCTACTCGCTCGATGTGAGAAGCGTCGCCTGGCACAGCGTGTACGAGGTCGGGCATCGCGTCACCGACAAGTTCGACGACGTGCCGGAGGACTCGGAACGGACGCCGCGCGTCTTCCTCGCGGGCGACGCGTGCCACACCCACAGCGCCAAGGCCGGCCAGGGCATGAACGTCTCGATGCAGGACGGCTTCAACCTCGGCTGGAAGCTCGGCTCGGTGCTGACCGGGCGCAGCCCCGAGTCGCTACTGGCGACCTACTCCGCGGAACGCCAGCCCGTCGCGCAGCAACTCATCGACTTCGACCGCGAGTGGTCGTCGCTCATGGCGCGTAAGCCCGAGGAGATCTCCGACCCTCAGGACCTCGCCACCTACTACCTCGCGACGGCCGAGTTCCCCTCCGGGTTCATGACCCAGTACCCCGCATCGCTCGCGGTACTCGGCGACGCGCACGCCTCGCTCGCTCCCGGCTTCCCGATCGGGAAGCGTTTCAAGTCGGTGCCGGTGTCGAGGGTGTGCGACGGCAACGTGATCCACCTCGGGCACCACGCACGCGCCGACGGACGCTGGCGGATCTACGCCTTCGCCGACGCACCCGCCGCGGGGGAGTCGTCGGCCCTCGAGCGGTGGGCCGGGTGGATGTCGTCGACCCGTGGCCCGGTGGCGCGGTTCACCCCCGGGGATGCCGACCCCGACGCGGTGTTCGACATCAAGGTCGTCTATCAGCAGCCGCACGACGCGGTCGACATCTCCCGTGTCCCGCGGCTCTTCCTGCCCGAGTCGGGTCCGCTCGGCCTGACCGACTGGGAGAAGGTGTACGCCGCAGGTCCTTCGACATGGAACCCGGCCGACATCTTCGCCGAACGCGAGATCAGCAGGGAGGGCGCCGTCGTCGTCGTCCGTCCCGACCAGTACGTCGCCGCGGTGCTGCCGCTCGCGGCGACCGAGGACCTCGAGGGCTTCCTCGAGGGAGTGCTTCTCGCACCGGTGGACCGCCCCGCGCGGGACGCGGCGACGTGACCGCCGACCGAGAAGCCGCACTCCTCGCTCGCGTGCCGCGCGAACTCCTCGTCGGGGGTGTGTGGCGCCCATCCGCAGACGGTGGGACCTTCGCCGTGCGGGATCCCGCGACGGGTGCGGTCGTGCGCGAGATCGCGGACTCGACGCCCGCCGACGGGATCGCCGCCCTCGACGCGGCCGTCGACGCCTTCCCCGCCTGGGCGATCACCCCGGCGCGCGAGCGCGCGGAGCTTCTGCGTCGCGCCTTCGACCTGCTCCGGGAACGCGCGGAGGAGTTCGCTCTGCTCATGACGGTCGAGATGGGCAAGCCGCTCGCCGATGCCCGGGGGGAGGTCGCCTACGGTGCCGAGTTCCTCCGCTGGTTCAGCGAGGAGACGACGCGCGTGCAGGGACGATACGGCGCCAATCCCGAGGGCACGGGTCGGATGGTCGTGTCGCAGCATCCGGTGGGCCCGTGCCTGCTCATCACGCCGTGGAACTTCCCGCTCGCGATGGCCACCCGCAAGATCGCGCCGGCCCTCGCCGCGGGCTGCACGGTCGTCATCAAACCACCCGAGCTCACGCCCCTCACGACGCTGCACTTCGTGCGCCTACTCGAAGAGGTGGGCCTTCCCGCCGGTGTCGTCAACGTGATCACGACAACCGCGTCCGGGTCGGTCTGCGAGCCGATCATCCGCGACCCGCGGCTGCGGAAGCTCTCCTTCACGGGCTCGACTCCGGTGGGTCAGCGTCTGCTCGAACAGGCGGCGCAGGGCGTGCTGCGCACATCGATGGAGCTCGGCGGCAACGCGCCGTTCCTGGTGTTCGACGACGCCGACCTCGACCGAGCCGTCGACGGCGCGATGCTCGCGAAGTTCCGCAACATCGGTCAGGCCTGCACCGCCGCGAACCGTTTCCTCGTGCATCGCGACGTCGTCGACGAGTTCTCCCTCCGAATCACGGAACGGGTCGCGGCGCTGCGGGTCGGCCGCGGCACCGAGGACGGCGTCGCGATCGGTCCGCTCATCGACGACCGGGCCGTCGCGAAGGCGGCCTCGCTCGTCGCGGACGCGGTCGGCCGGGGCGCGCGGGTGACGACGGGAGGATCGGCGATCCCCGGACCCGGGACGTTCTTCGAGCCCACGGTCGTGGCGGGGGTTGCTCCGGGTAGCGCCATCCTGCGCGAGGAGATCTTCGGCCCGGTGCTCGCCATCACCGCCTTCGACGACGAGGAGGAGGCGATCCGCCTCGCCAACGACACCGAGTACGGTCTCGTCTCGTACGCCTTCACCCGGGACCTCGCCCGTGCCCAACGTCTCGTCGAGCGCATCGAGACCGGGATGATGGGGCTCAACGTCGGCGTCGTGTCGAACGCGGCGGCGCCCTTCGGCGGCTGGAAGATGTCGGGGCTCGGTCGCGAGGGCGGCGCCGAAGGCATCCACGAGTATCTGCAGACGAAGTACACCCTCACGCCCAGCCCGTTCTGACCGGAGGGGTGCGCTGCTGCGCGGTGACGGCACTGCTGCGCTCAGCGACTAGGGCTCTTCGCACGTGGACAACCGCGAGACCCGGTCTCGCGTCGAGACTCGGTGGTGTATCCGCCACCTCTCGATGGCCCGGAGGCCCCCTGTGAAGATCGACACTCTCCTCGTCGGCGCGACCGTGCTGACCCCGTGGCCCGCACCCGGGACCGACGCGATCGCGGTGGCCGACGGCCGGATCGTCGCGCTCGGGACGTCGGAGCGACTCCACGCGGAGGCCGACGCCGGCACACGCATCCACGACGTCGGTGGCGCGACGATCATGCCCGGCTTCGTCGACGTCCACAATCACCACCTCGCCGCCGGAGTGACCGACCTGTTCGAGCTCGCGTTCCCGCCGACGCTCACCCTCGACGAGGTGCTCGCACGCGTCGCCGCGCACGCCGCGCTCGCCCCCGACGGCGAGTGGATCACCGGGGGAAGCTGGGCGTCGACGATGCTGCCCCAGCTGACGCACGGCGACGCGCTGGCACGTCTCGACGCGGCCTCGGCGGGCCATCCGGTGTCGCTGACCGACGACAGCCACCACAACAAGTGGGTCAATTCGCGCGCGCTCGAGCTCGCCGGGATCGACGACTCGACCCCCGACCCGGTCGGCGGGGCGATCGTGCGCGACGCGGTGTCGCGGCGTGCGACGGGCCTGCTCCTCGAGACGGGCGGGCTGAGCGTTGCCGAGGCGCTCGCCCGGGACCGGGTGTTGACGACCGCGCAGTACCAGCGTGCGTCCCGGCGAGCGATCGAGATCCTGCACTCCTACGGCGTGACGGCCTTCCAGGACGCCGGAGTGTCGGTCGCCGCGCTCGCCGCACTGCGCGACCTCGACCGCGTCGGCGATCTTCCCGCCTGGGTCGTGACGTCGATGTTCCTGCGCGACCCCATCTTCGGCTCCGCGGTCGTCGGCGACGAGCTGTGGTCCGTCGCCGAGCAGTACCGCACCGAGCATCACCGGCCCGACTTCATCAAGATCTTCCTCGACGGCGTGCCGCCGACGCGCACGGCGGCGTTCCTCGAGCCGTACCTCGCGGACGACGAACACGGCGCCCATTTCCACGGCACGCCGGCTCTCCCGGCCGACGAGCTCGACACCTGGCTGCGCCGCGCTGCGGATCGCGGCCTCTCTGCCAAGGTGCACTGCACGGGCGACGCGAGCGTGCGCCTCTACCTCGACACGATCGAACGGATGCGTGCCGACGGCTACCGGGACACGAAGTTCCAGGTCGCGCACGGACAGTTCATCGCGCCTGAGGACCGGCGTCGCCTGGCCGACCTCGACGTGAGTGCCGACATCTCTCCCTACCTCTGGTTCCCCGGCATCATCTTCGACTCGATCGCCGAAGTGCTGCCGCGCGGGCGCGCCGAACGCATGCAGCCCAACCGCGAACTGCTCGATCACGGGGTGCTCGTCGCCGGCGGATCCGACTGGCCCGTCTCCGAGGTGCCCGATCCGTGGATCGGCATCCAGGGGCTGGTCACGCGCGCCGACCCCACGGGTGCCCGGACGGGGACGCTGTGGGCCGAGCAGGCGGTCACCGTTGCGGAGGCACTCGAGATCTTCACGATCAACGGGGCGCGCGCGATGGGCGTCGACGAGGTCACGGGCTCGCTCGAGGTCGGCAAGTCCGCCGACCTCATCGTGGTCGACCAGGACCCCTACTCCGTCGAGCCGTCCCGGCTCGCACGGACCCGGGTTCTCGAGACCTGGTTCGCCGGAACCCAGGTCTACAGCCGATGACACCCTCCGGCATCCCACCTCGAAGGAGCACCATGTCACGCATCACCACTCGCCTCGCGGCGGTCGCCGGCGTCCTCGCCGGCGCGCTCGTCCTGAGCGCCTGCGGCACGACCACCGCCGACACCGACGCCGGACCCGCGGAAGATCGGGGACCGGTCGACAAGATCCTGTTCGACTACCCCTTCACGGCCCTCCCGGTCTACTCGATCATGGTCCCGGCGCTCGAGGCGCGGGCCGAGGAACGCGGCATCGTCGTCGAGTTCACGAACGACGACATGGATCTGGCGAAGCAGGTCACCAACCTCAACACCTACCTCTCGAGCGACGTCGACGCGGTCGTCTCATTCCCCGCCGACCCGGCGAGTCTCGAGTCCATCGCGGCCGCCTACCGCGCCGCCGGGAAGTACTGGGTGACCTACGGCGGTGACCTCGAGAACCAGGACGCGACGCTCCAGTTCTCGTTCTACGACTCCGGCTACCAACTGGGCATGTACGCGGGGGAGTGGGCGACCGAGACGCTCGGACGCTCCGCCAAGGTACTCATCCTGGAGGATCAGACGATCCAGATCGGACGTGAGCGCACGGAGGGTCTGCTCGACGGACTCAAGGACTCGGGCGCCGACTACGAGATCGTGGCGCAGCAGCAGTCGGTCACGCCGGATGAGGCGCTCACCGTCACCGCCGCCGTGCTCGCCCAGCACCCGGACGTCGACATCGTGCTCTCGGCAACGGGCGACGGCGGGCAGGGCGCCTATCAGGCCCTCCTCGCAGCCGGTCGCGACGCCAAGGATCCCCACACCTTCCTCGGCGGTCTCGACCCCAACATCACGCTGTTCAAGGCGATGCGCGACGGCGACTTCGTGCGCGGCATCATCTACTTCGACCTGTTCGTCCTCCTGGACAACATCATCGACATCCCCATCGCGCTCGGCGAAGGAGTCGAGGACGCGAGCGTCGATATCCCGGTGGAACTCGTCACGCAGGACTCGACGCAGCTCGACCAGTACATCGCCCAACTCGGCGGCTGATCGTGTGCGAGGTGCCGCGCCCGTCGCGCGGCACCTCGCCTGTCTGAAAGGAACCCGGGTGACCGTCCGGATCGACCATCTCACGAAGCGCTACGGAGCCACGCTCGCGCTCGATGACGTCTCGCTCGAGATCGAGTCGGGCAGCATCCACGCGTTGCTCGGGCACAACGGCGCCGGCAAGTCCACGGTCATCCGGTGCCTGGGCGGGGCCGTCGAGCCGACCAGCGGGTCGATCGCCATCGAGGGCGCGCCGCTCGAACGCTTCGAACCGCGCGAGTCGATCGCCAGGGGTATCGCGACGATCTACCAGCACTTGAGCCTGATCGACGGGCTCTCGGTCGCCGAGAACCTCTTCCTCGGGCAGGAGCTGCGCGTCGGTAGAGCGTTCGTCGATGCCGCGCGTCAACGCGTGAAGGCCCGCGAGGTGCTGGACCGCGTGGGATCGTCGGTCGATCCGGACGTGCTCGTGCGCGAGTTGCCGATCGGCCAGCGTCAGCTCGTCGAGATCGCGAAGGCCCTGCAGCGCGACGCGCGGCTGCTCATCCTCGACGAGCCCACGGCAGCGCTCAGCGTCGCCGAGGCCGCGCGCCTGGGCGAGCTGCTGCTCGAGCTCCGCGCGACCGGGATGGCGATCCTCTACGTGACCCACCTCCTGGGCGAGGTCGACAAGCTCGCCGATCAGGTGACGGTGCTCCGCAACGGACGCTCCGTCTACTCGTCGCCCTGGTCGAGGACGGCCGACCGCCGAACCCTCGTCTCGGTCATCAGCGACGGCGCCGACAACCTCGACGCGCGGCCCGCCGCCGTGCCGGAGGGCGCGGGCGTGCGCCTCCGGATCGAGGACTACCACCCGGTCGGACTCGCTCCGGCGCAACTCGAGGTGCGGGAAGGTGAGGTCGTCGCGTTGTACGGCCTCATCGGGTCCGGTCGCACGCGCATGCTCAACGCGCTCTTCGGTCGCACCGGACGAGCCGCCGGCATCGTGCGCATCGACGGCACCGCAGCCGACGTGAGCTCGCCCGCGGCGGCGCTCAGGGCCGGAATCGCGCTCGTGCCCGGAGACAGGCTCCGCGAAGGGCTGTTCCTCTCCCTGCCGGCGGTCGAGAACGTGCTCATCTCCGCGATGCGGAGGTTGACCCGGTTCGGCCTGCGGCGCGGAGACGACGAGCGGGCGACGTTCCACCGCGCGACCGGCTTGCTCGCGCTCCGCCCTGACGCTCCGCAGCTCGCGGCGGGTCGCTTCTCCGGTGGCAACCAGCAGAAGATCCTGCTCGCCCGCTGGGTCAACGATCTCTCGGGCGTGCGGGTGCTGTTGCTCGACGACCCGACGCAGGGTGTCGACATCGGGGCACGGCACGAGATCTACCGCGTCGTGATCGAGCTCGCGCGCACCCAGGGGCTCGCAGTGCTCGTCGCGACGAACGAGCCCGAGGAGGTCGTGGCGCTCGCACACCGCTGCGTCGTGATGGCGCAGGGGCGCATCGTCGACCAGATCGACGTCGCCACGACGTCTCCCGAAGAACTGCTCCACGCGATCCACTCCGACTCCGACTGACCCCGAAGAGACCGACATGAACCTGCCGCTCACCGCCCGGCTTACCGACTTCCTGCTCAAGAACCCGTTGCTGGCCCTGCTCGTCGTCATCGTCGTCGTCGTGCAGGTCGCAACCGGCGACCTTCTCCAGTGGTCGAATCTGCGCTCCGTGCTCATCGACGGCGCGATCATCGCCATCGTCGCCGTGCCGGTGGGAATGCTCATCATCGCCGGATTCATCGACCTCTCGGTCGGCAGCTCACTGGCACTCGGGGGCGTGGTCGCCGGCATCGTCATGAACGGCGGCGGCGGGTCACCCGCTGTCGCGGTGCTTCTCGCGGTCGCTGCCGGGGCGATCGTCGGCCTCTTCAACGCCGTACTGACCTGTGTCCTCGGTTTCAGCTCCTTCATCACCACGCTCGGGACGCTCACCGCCGTGCGCGGAGTCGCCCAGTTGATGAGCCCCCTGCCCCGGAACTCGTTCGGCTCGGAGTTCGGCTTCCTGGGAGTCGGGACGCTCGCCGGTATCCCGACCTCGGTGTGGATCGCGGTCGTGATCTTCGTCGTCGCCGCACTCTTCCTCGTGCTCACACCCGCGGGACGGCACGTCTACGCCATCGGTGTCAACCGGGAAGCCGCGTACCTCTCCGGCGTCAGCATCCGGCGCATCCCGTTCGTGCTCTACATCCTCTCGGGCGCCGCGGCGGGGCTCGCGGGCACGATCGTCGTCGCGCGACTGAACTCCGCCCCGTCGGGTCAGCTCGGAGTGGGGTTCGAGCTGGCGGTGCTCACCGCGGTGCTCCTCGGCGGAGTGGCGTTGACCGGCGGCGAGGGGACCGTCTTCGGAATCGCGACGGGGGTGCTGTTCCTCGGCATCCTCAACAACTCGCTCGTGTTGGTGGGGGTCTCGAGCTTCTGGCAGAGCGTGGCGAGCGGTCTGGCACTCATCGTGGCCATCGCCCTCAGCGTGCTCGTCCAGCGCGTGCGCCGAGCGCTCGACGCTCGTGCCGCCCGCCTGCTCGATCTCGCCGACGATCACGTTCCCGCGTGAGCCCCCGCGCCGAACCGGGAGACCTCCGATGACGCGACCTTTCCCTCCCGAGCTGCGTTACAGCTTCCGCATCACGGCGGAGGTCGATCCTCCCGTCCCGCTCGAGAAGCGCGACGCCGAGGAACTCGTGTATCTGCCGATCGTCGGGGGGACGGTGGAGGGCGAGCTCTCGGGTGTGCTCCTCCCGGGCGGCGCCGACTGGGCGCGCACGCGCGCCGACGGCACCTTCGCGCTCGAGGCGAGGTACCTGTTCCGCACCGACGAGGGGGAGGTGGTCGACGTCGTGAACCTCGCCTACCTGCGGCACCGCGAGGGCGAGGGCGGCGGAATGGAGCAGATGAACTACTTCCGATGCACCCCGCGGTTCCGCACCGTGGCGCCGCGGTTGCAGTGGCTCACTCGCTCCGTCTTCGTCGCGAGCGCACGCACGATCGTCACCCGGTCGGTGATCGACGTCTTCGAGGTGCTCTGAGACGCGCACGGAACGCGGGTCAGTGACAGGCGCACCCCTCCGGCCCGCACGCGCAGCCCGCGTGCCCCCGGTGAGGTGTTGACGCCTCGGGGATGTCGAGCGCGGGGTTGACGTCGAGGAAGCCGTAGGGCTTGAACCAGAACCCCGCGTAGTCGACCGGCATGATCGGCCAGTCCTCGGGGCGCGGGATGTGGGTGAGCCCGAACGTGTGCCAGAGCACGATGTCGGTGCCGTCGAGCGACCTGTCGTCGGCGGCGTAGGCGGGGAGCCCTGATCCGCCCTGGTGCGCGTTCGGGTAGCGACCGGCCGGCCACAGCTCGTGCGGGTCGTAGGCGGTGCCCCAGAGGTGCTTCGTCGCGAAGGCGGCGCGGGCCGCCACCGAGGATGCCGGGTCGGCCATGAGGAGCGCCGTCGGCTGCGGGATGAGGTGATAGGCCGTGGGCTTCCCCAGCCGATTGCGATGGGAGGCCGAACGCACCTCCCACACGCGGGCGACCGAGGTGTCGGCCTCGCGTTGCGCGGCGAGTTCGGTGGCGAGGGGGGTCTCCGTCCAGCCGAAGGCGTTGCCGAACGGGTTCTCCGGGCCCATCGCGATGCGCTCCGCGTCGATCTCGACGAGCGAGTTGTCCGCGCCGTCGATCGCGACGTCGAGCCGAGCGCTGAAGAGATGCTGGTGGACGGGTGCGAAGACGCCGGGCGCGATCTCGGCCGCGTGGCGCTGGGTCGATCCGGGGATGCCGGCGCCGACGAACACGATGCCGGTCGCCTTGGCCTCGACCTGGATGGAGCCGTCGAGATAGAAGTACCAGAAGAAGCCGTAGTCGTAGTTGCCGATCGTCGTGAAGTACGACACGACGAGGCGCCGGGAGCGGCGGACCTCCGACTCGCCGTCGAGGTCACGGTGCTTCCAGAGGATGCCGTAGTCCTCCTCGTGCATGCAGACGGCGTTGGGGATGCGCACCGGGTTGCCGTGGTCATCGGCGACGTGACCATCGAAATAGTGGATGACCCCGAGGCAGTCGCACCCGAGTTCGAGGTGGTTCGCGTTCTTGCCGAGCAGGTACTCGCCCGCGTCGAAGTAGCTGATCCAGAACCGCGTGGGGGAGGTGTCGCCGTAGGGGACGACCATCTCGGGCACGCTCGCGCGGTGCAGCACCGACCGCCCGTCGAACGTGACCTGGTTGAGTACGAGTCCCTCGCGCGCGTTGAACCCGACGCGCATCGACCACTTCTCCCACGTGACGAGCGAGCCGTCGACGTCGAAGCTCGGCCCTTCGGGCTGGGTGATCTCGATCGGCTTGAGGGTCGTGCGCGCGGGTCCGACGGCGGAGGCCGAGTAGTTGCCACCGTCTGCGGGAACGGGCACGTCGCCCTCGTCTTCGATCCCGATGACGCGGTTCTCGATGAGGTCGACGTGCACGATGAGGCCCTCGACCGGGTGAGCCCACGGGGAGTCCTGCGGGGTGTCGCGCAGGAACGTGAGCGATCTGATGACGCGTCGGCCGACCTCGGCGGCCCGTCCGACGAAACCGGGCGCGAGGGGGGCGCAGAAGGCGAGCTCGCGGCGGTCGTCGAGGCCCCGCCTCGCCATCGCCGCCTGCCACTCGGGTGACGCCTTGACGATCTCGGCGGCGCGGTCGTACTCCTCGAAGAGATACTGCGGCTGACCGTACGGGGGCTGTGTGAGGTCGAGTGTCCGCTGGTCGAGCACGACTCCGCGCGTGACCGAGACGATGGCCTCGACGACGGCACCCGAGAGGACGTCGAGCAGGGTCACGTCGACGCGGCGCTCGAGGGGGCGTGCGGGCCAGGCGGCGAGCTCGTCTTTCGTCGGCTCGACGGGCAGGAGCATCGGCACCCGTACGGTGTCGCCGAGCAGTCCCGCGTCGACGAGGATCGCGCGGGCGGCGGCGATCTCGTCGGGTGTCAGAGGATCGAGCGGATGTTCGGCGGCGGTCGCGCCGGTGCCGACGTCGTGGTGGTGATGCGTCATCGCCATCTCCTGAATTTATTTTGAGCCTGCGCTCAATATAAATTCAGGAGGACCGCGGCGCAAGCCAGGGGAGCAGCCAGGTCTCCACGACGCGGCGATGATCGGCCGACGCGACGTCGTCCACGACCTCGACCACCTGCTGGCCGAGTATCAGTGCCTGGAAGAGCTCCGCGACCGCCGAGACGGGTGTCTCGGGAAGCAAGGCGCCGTCTTCGACCGCTTCCGCGAGCGCGGCCGCGACCTCGGGGGTCCACAGCTCGCGGTCGCGAGGGGCCTGCGCGGAGTTCCCGAGCGCGACCCGCCCCCAGAGGCCCACGATGAGGAACGCCTCGTCGCGGGTGTCGGCGCGCAGCGGGAGCAGCTCCTCGACGATCGCCGCGACCCGATCGAGGCCGCGTCGGTCGGCCGCGGCCGCTCGGATGCGGGCCATCGTGCGTCGCGCGACCTCGTGGCCCGCCTCGTCGACGACCGCGTCGAAGTTGTCGAAGTAGTGCCAGAGCGACCCCACCGACACCGCGAGCTCGCCCGCGACGGAGCGCGAGGTGACCTGCGCCAGACCGTCCCGCGCCGTGACGCGGATGACCGCATCGACGATCGCGCGGCGACGTGCGTCGTGATCGACGACTTTGGGCACGGCATCCTCCCGGTGTGGGCCGCGGCGGGCGGCGCCCGTCGATCGTAGCCGCCGTCTCGGAGCGGTTGTCTTGCGCTGCGCGCCTAAGTCCCTGCACGGAGCGGCAAATCCCCGCGTCCTGCAGCGGCGAGGCTGAGACCATCGACCATCCCCTGAGGAGACCGCCATGACCGACTACTCGGACCTCATCGCGCGCGTCGGCGCCCCCGAGGGCTCCGGACGCGACATCCCCGATGCCGCCACGCGGGAGATCATCGGGCGCGCGCCGGACGCGACCGTCGCGGAGCTCGACGACGCCGTCGGCCGGGCGAAGGCCGCTCAGCCCGCCTGGAACGCGCTGGGGCACGCGGCCCGCATCGAACTGCTGAACGCCGCGGCCGACCGCGTCGACGCCCACGCCGAAGCGCTCGCCACCCTGCTCTCCCGCGAGCAGGGCAAGCCGCTCAACGGGCCGAATGCGCGCTTCGAGGTCGGGGCGTGTTCCGCGTGGCTGCGAGCTACGGCGGCGACCCCGCTCGAACCGCAGGTCGTCATCGACGACGGCGAGTCGCGCGCCGAGCTCATCTACAAGGCTCTCGGAGTCGTCGGCGCCATCGGCCCCTGGAACTGGCCGATGATGATCGCCATCTGGCAGGTCGCGCCCGCACTCCGCATGGGCAACACGGTCGTCGTGAAGCCCTCCGAGTACACCCCGCTGAGTGTCCTCGCCCTCATCTCGGTGCTCAACGAAGTACTGCCCCCCGATGTGCTCATCGGGGTGTCGGGTGGACGCGAGGTCGGGGCACGGCTCGCGGCGCATCCCGACATCGACAAGGTCATGTTCACCGGCTCGACCTCGACGGGCCGCAAGATCATCGAGAGCTCGGCGGGCAACCTCGCACGGCTCACGCTCGAGCTCGGCGGGAACGATGCCGGTATCGTGCTCCCGGGGAGCGACCCGGCGGCGATCGCTGAGGGCCTGTTCTGGGGTGCGTTCATCAACACCGGCCAGACCTGCGCCGCGCTGAAGCGGCTCTACGTGCACGACTCCATCTATGACGACGTCGTCGAGGCGCTCGCCGCCGTGGCGCGCGCGGTGCCCATGGGGAACGGCCTGGACGAGGCCAACGTGCTCGGGCCGCTGCAGAACCCCCAGCAGTTCGACATCGTGAAGCGGCTCGTCGACGATGCCAAGGCGCACGGCGGCCGCGTGGTCACGGGCGGCGAGCCCGCCACCGAACTCGGCGAGAACTTCTTCCCGATCACGCTCGTGGCCGACGTCGAGGACGGCGTCGCGCTGGTGGACGAGGAGCAGTTCGGACCCGTGCTGCCGATCGTGAAGTACACCGACGTCGACGACGCCGTCCGCAGCGCGAACCGACTCGACGTCGGACTAGGCGCGTCGGTGTGGGGCCCCGATCCGGCGCAGAACCGGGCCGTCGCCGAACGCATCGAGGCCGGCACCGTCTGGATCAACTCGCACGGCGGCGTGCACCCGATGATCCCGTTCGGCGGCGTCAAGGGGTCGGGCTACGGCCTCGAGTTCGGCGTCGAAGGACTCAAAGCGGTCGCGGTCCCGCAGATCATCAACGGCTGATCCGTTCGGCCGGCGTGAGCCCTCGTCCTCCTCGGAGGCGGGGGCTCACGTCACTGCGCCCGGGCGGTCCCGAGGGTCTCGGCACGGAGGTCACGCGGCGACGAGCCGTAGGTCGCCTTGAACAGGCGTGAGAAGTGGGCCGCGTCGACGAGGCCCCAGCGGGCCGCGATCGCGCTCACCGGGTGGTCGGCGAACACGACGTCGGTGAGCTCGCGGCGGCAGTGCTCGAGGCGCCGGGAACGCACCCACGCCGAAACCGTCGTCCCCTGTGCGTGGAAGAGCGCGTGGAGCAGACGGGTCGAGATGTAGTGCGCGCTCGCGATGCGCGCCGGGTCGAGGGTGGGATCGCCGAGGTGATCGTCGATGTAGGAGCGGATGCGGGCGAGGAGTTGCCCGCGGTGTCCCGACTCGACGTGGCTGCCGAGCTCTTGCGCGAGCATCGTCTCGACGACGTCGATGGCATTGCGTGCGAGTCGCAGACCGATCGCCCCGTCGGTCGCGGTGAGTCCGGCGGTGAGACGCTCGAGGAACGAGGACACGAGCGGGGTGAGCGTCGAGTCGCGCGAGAATCGCACGGCCGTGAGTTGGCCGATCGCGTCGGCCGCGAGTTCGAGTTGCTCCCGCGGGAACATGATGACCATCATGCGCATGTCGCCCTCGAAGACGAGCGAGTAGGGCCGCGCGGTGTCGTAGAGCGCGATGTCGCCCGGGCGGAGCAGCGCCTCTCGGTCGTCTTGGATCAGCAGACCGGTGCCGGCCAGCTGGAGGCTGACCTTGAGCTGGGGGCGCTCGCCTCGGGCCACGAGTTCGGGCGTGCGCTCGACGACGTGCGGCGTCGCGGCGATCTCGGACACGTGGATGTCGGGGAGGTCGACTCCGCGCATGCGGCCCGAGAAGGCATCCGGCTCGTCGGCATGGAAGTTCAGCGGCACGAAGGACTGGCTTGCGGCCGCGCGGAACGCGGAGAAGTCCATCGTTGATGTGTCGGTGACCGCGGGGACCGTCGAGAGCGTCGCCATCCCATCCTCCTCATCGAGTGACCCAAACCATATACGATCCGTGCGACCGGTGCCAGCCCGCCCGGGAGGGAAGTCAGGCGCCCGGCGGCCTCCCCGTGCGGTTCGCCGCGAGGATCTCGGTCTGATAGGGCGCGATGATCGTCTCCGAGACGCGCAGATCGAGCAGCAGGAACGGTCGCTCGTGGGCAGGCCGGGCGGCCCAGGCCGCGAGCAGATCGAGGTCGTCGGGATGCCGCACGACGACGCCCTCGGCGCCCACCGCTCGCGCGAGGGCAGCGAAGTCGACCTCGGGGATGCGCATCGGTTCCTGGGCGAGTCCTTGCACCCCGTAGACGGCGAGTTCGGCGCCGTAGGCGGCGTCATTCCACACGACGGCGAGCCCGCGACCGCCGGCGACGCGCACCGCCGTCTCGAGATCGGCGAGTGCCATGAGGCCGCCGCCGTCCCCCGTCGTGAGCACGATCGTGGCGTCGGGCTTGGCCACGGCCGCGCCGGCGACGCTCGGGAAGCCGAGTCCGATCGCCTGGTAGGCCGTGCCGATCATCATCATCTGGTCGGGAGCCGCCACGGGCCAGTACATGTTCGCCCACCCGATGAAGTGCCCGCCGTCGGAGACGACGACGCGGTCCTCGGGGAGGAGTTCGCCGATCCGCACCGCCGCCGACCTCGGATCGAGGCGGCCGTCGGCGGCCAGACCCGCGCCCGGGTCTCGGCGGCGTGCAGCCGCGAGGTCGACGCCCGCCCTCCATGCCGCGGGCGGGGCGTGCCGCACGTGCAACTCCTCGAGGAGTACCTCGAGCACGAGACGCGCGTCACCGCGCAGGTAGGCGCCGACGTGCGGGTGGGTCGCCGTCGGTGCGGTGTCGATCTGCACGACGTGGGTGCCGGGTGCGAAGAGCTCCCCGAAGCGCATCGTGAACTGGTTGAGCGAGGCCCCGACGACGACCGCCACGTCCGCCTGGCGCACGAGTTGCATCGCGCCCTCCGCGCCGAAGCCGCCGGCGACACCGAGATCGCCTTCGGCGTCACCGAACAGGCCGCGCCCGAGCGCGGTCGTCGTCGTCAGCGCGCCCGTCGCGGCGGCGAGCTCGTCGAGGAGGTCACCCACTCCCGCGAGCCACGCGCCGCGGCCGGCGAGCAGCAGGGGGCGTTCGGCCTGCCGCAGCCGCTCGGCGAGTTCGGCGATGCCCCGGCGGGTGAACTCCGACGGTGCGAGCGGGGCGGGCAGCTCGGGTGACGCCAGGGTCGGCACCGGTCCCGCCGCGCGTGACGCGACGTCGTGGGGCAGGGCCAGCACGGTGGGCACTCGATAGGCGAGGGCGTGCTCGACCGCGATCACGGCGGTGGCTGCGGCGTCGTCGCGCCCCGCCGTGTACGTGCGGGCGCCGACGGCCGAGGCGAGGGCGATCTGGTCGACATCCCAGGGGCGCGGGCCGGAGGTCGGCTCGTCGCCGACCACGAGCACGAGCGGCACGCGTGCGAGCACCGACTCCGCGAGTGCCGTGAGGGTGTTGGTGAAGCCGGCGCCGTAGGTGGCGGTCGCCGCGGCGAGTCCGCCCCCCGCGCGGTGGTGGGCATCCGCGGCGACGACTCCGGCGGCCTCGTGGCGCACGGCCACGAATCGCATGTCGGTCGATGTCTCGAGGGCGTCGAGGAAGTGCGCGTTGCCGTTGCCCATCACGCCGAAGACCGCCGACAGGTGGCGGGACAGGGCGGCGGCGACGTGCGCGGAGACGGTGGGCATGGCGATGACCTCTCGAGACGACGGATCGATTCCGTGTGTGTCTCGCGCCGCGCGCTTCGTGCCCCTTTTGCGAGCACCGGCCGCCGAAGGGCCGGACGGGTCGATGATAACCGCGCGGCGCGCCCGTGACGAGGGGTCAGCGGCCGCCGAGGGCCTTCGACAACCGGTGGGCGTGCTCGAGCAGCAGTCGCCCGAGCTCGGGCCGGCGCTCGCGCGAGAACCGGGCCTCGACTCCCGTGAGGCTGAGCGCCCACGCGGGCTGCTCGGAGGCGTCGAAGACCGCCGCGCCCATGCCGAAGCTGCCCTCGACGAGGAGCCCGGGGTTGAGCGACCATCCCGTCGCCCGCGTCTCGGCGAGACGGGTGCGCAGTCGTCGGGGTGAGTGCGAGTCGCCGTATGCCCCGAGGTCGGCGTCGGCGAGGTAGCGCTCCACGGTCGCGTCGGGCAGGAAGGCGAGGATGGCGAGGCCCGCCGACGCGACGCCGAGGGGGAAGCGGATGCCCTCGTACAGCACGTGCGAGCGCAGAGGGAAGGCGCCGTCCTCGCGCAGCACGCAGACGGTCTCGTCGCCGCGGCGCGCGGAGAGGAACGCGCTCTCGCCCGTGGCGTCCGAGAGCGAGCGCACGATCGGGCGGGCGAGGGCGGTGATGTCGTAGCGCTCCGCGGCGACCGCGCCGAGCAGATACAGCTCGGGTCCGGGCACCCACCGTCCAGAGAGGGCATCGCGGTCGACGAACCCCTCGGCCGCGAGCGAGGTGAGCAGACGGTGCGCGGTGGGGCGCGACAGGCCCGTCGAGGTCGCGAGCGCCGTGGTGCCCAGCCCGCGCGGCATCGCACCGCTCACGGCACGCAGCACGGCGGCGGCGCGACCGATCACCTGGGTCCCCGGAACCGTCACGTCCATATTATGGACAGCAAGGCGGCTGGATGGCCACATCCCGACCGATCTTCGACAGCATCCTTTTACCTATCTACGCTGAGCAGGACCACGATGTGGACAAGCAGAGCGTGGACACGAAGGAGTGGCATGGCGGAGAAGATCTGGCCCTCAGCAGCCGAGGCGCTCGCCGGCGTCGGCGACGACGGCATGACGATCGCGGTCGGCGGATTCGGCCTGAGCGGCAACCCGACGAACCTCATCCGGGCCCTCCGCGACACCGGGGCGAAGAACCTCACGATCGTCTCCAACAACATGGGGGTCGACGGCAAGGGACTCGGGCTGCTGCTCGAGAACAAGCAGGTCGTCAAGGTCGTCGCGTCGTACGTCGGCGAGAACAAGCTCTTCGCCGAGCAGTACCTGTCCGGCGAGCTCGAGGTCGAGTTCGCCCCTCAGGGCACCCTCGCCGAGCGGCTCCGCGCGGGCGGCGCGGGCATCCCGGGCTTCTACACCGCGACCGGCGTCGGCACGCCGATCGCCGAGGGCAAGCCCGAGGCGGAGTTCGACGGCCGCCGATACATCCTCGAGCGCGGCATCGTCGCCGACGTCGCGCTCGTGCGGGCGCGTTGGGCCGACCGCTACGGCAACCTCCGCTACCGCCTCACGGCGCGCAACTTCAACCCGCTCGTCGCGACCGCCGGCAAGATCACGATCGCCGAGGCGGAGGAGATCGTCGAAGCGATCGGCCCCGACGACGTGTCGACGCCCGGCATCTACGTGCAGCGACTCGTGCAGGCGGACGACCTCACCAAGGAGATCGAGCAGCGCACGACCCGCCCGAGAGAAGGTGCCTGAGATGTGGACGCGTGACGAGATGGCCGCGATCGCGGCCCGCGACCTGAAAGACGGCGACTACGTGAACCTCGGGATCGGCATCCCGACCCTCGTCGCGAACAACCTCCCCGCCGGGGTCTCCGTGACCCTGCAGAGCGAGAACGGCATCCTCGGCATGGGGCCGTTCCCGTTCGAGGGCGACGAGGATGCCGACCTCATCAACGCGGGCAAGCAGACGGTCACGCTGCTGCCGGGCGCCGCGGTGTTCGACTCGGCGACGTCGTTCGGCATGATCCGCGGCGGGCATGTCGCGACCGCGATCCTCGGAGCTCTGCAGGTCGCGGGCAACGGCGACCTCGCCAACTGGACCATCCCGGGCAAGCTCGTGAAGGGGATGGGCGGCGCGATGGATCTCGTCGCGGGCACGCCGTACGTCATCGTCGTCACCGAGCACGTCGCGAAAGACGGCTCGCCGAAGATCGTCGAGGCGTGCGACCTGCCCCTCACGGGCGTCGGCGTCGTCGACCGGATCGTCAGCGATCGGGCGGTCTTCGACATCGTCGACGGCGGAATCGTGCTGCGCGAACTCGCGCCGGGTGAGACCGTGGAGGAGTTGCGGACGCTCACCGGAGCGCCGTTCACCGTCGATCTCGCAGGATCCGTATCGGAGGGAGTCGCCTGATGGGCGTCGTCATCGCGGGGTACGCCCGCACACCGTTCTCGCGCTTCACGGGGCGCTTCGCCGACATCCCGGCGCACGCGCTCGCCGCGCACGCGATCACGGCCGCGCTGTCGCGGGCTTCCGTCGCTCCCGAGGAGGTCGAGCGGGTCTGGGGCGGCCAGGTGCTGCCCGGCATGGGCGGCCAGGGGCCGATCCGCCAGGCACAGGTCGCCGCCGGCATCCCGCTGTCGACGCCCGCGATGACGATCAACGCCGTGTGCCTCTCCGGGATGGAGGCCGTCATCGCGGCCGCCCGGAACGTCGAGGCGGGCGAGCACTCGATCGTCGTCGCCGTCGGCATGGAGTCGATGTCGCGCGCGCCGCACGCGTTCCGCGGTCGCGCCGGCCAGAAGTACGGCGCGATGGAGGTCGTCGACACCCTCGAGCACGACGCGCTGCTCGATGCCTTCGCGGGGCAGTCGATGGGTGCCTCGACCGAGGAGGGCAACGCCGACTACGGCGTGACCCGCGAGAATCAGGATGCCTGGTCGGCCGGGTCGCACCAGCGTGCGGCCGCGTCGGCGGAGTTCCTCGCCGGCGAGATCGCGCCCTACACGCTCACGACCCGCGCGGGCGAGGTCGTCGTGTCGGAGGACGACGGTGTGCGTGCCGACACGACCGTCGAGACGCTCGGCAAGCTGCGTCCCGCGTTCTCCGCCGACGGCGGCATCACGGCGGGCAACTCGTCGCAGATCACCGACGGCGCCGCCGCACTCGTGCTCATGTCGGAAGAGACGGCCGCCGCGCGCGGCATCGTGCCGCTCGCCCGCATCGAGACGCACGCGGCGGTCGCCGGTCCCGACACGCGTCTGCACGCCCAGCCGGCCAACGCCATCCTGCTCGCCCTGTCGCGACTCGGCGGGGGAGTCACGCCCGCCGACCTCGCGCGGGTCGAGATCAACGAGGCGTTCGCGGCGGTGTCGGTGGCGTCGGTCGAGAAGCTCGGCATCTCGGGCGACATCGTCAACGCCCACGGCGGCGCGATCGCACTCGGGCACCCCGTCGGAGCCTCGGGCGCGCGCATCGTCGGCACCCTCGCGCGCCAGCTCGCCGACGTGGGCTCCGGCTCGCTCGGTGCCGCGGGCATCTGCGGCGGCGGCGGCCAGGGCTCGGCCGTCATCCTGCGCGCGATCTAGCGCCCCGATCGTCCTCCCGCCGCCGGCCGTCGGTTCGGCTGTGGTGGCCCGCAGACCTTGTGTCGGCGGCGGGAGGCAGTACTTCTGTCGGGTTAGTTGCACATTGCCCCGTATTCCGGGCGCAATCTGCAACTCCCGCGACACGGATGGCGTTCAGATTGTCGACGAAATTGGCTACATTCGAACCGTGATCATCGACTGCCACGGCCACTACACGACGACCCCGCCGAACGTCGGTGCCTGGCGCGAGGCCCAGGTCGCGGCGCTCGAGAGTGGCCCCGCGCCGATCGACGCCGACTACCCCGTCACCGACGATGAGATCCGCGAGTCGATCGAGGGCGGCCAGTTGCGCGTGCAGAAAGAGCGCGGCATCGACGTGACGCTGTTCTCGCCACGGGCATCCTGGATGGGGCAGCACGTCGGCGACCAGCGCACCTCGCTCGACTGGACGGTGCGGCAGAACGACCTCGTGAAGCGCGTGTGCGACCTCTTCCCGGGACGCTTCGTGCCCGGCGCCCAGCTCCCGCAGTCTCCGGGTGCGTCGATCGACGCCTCCGTCGCCGAGCTGCGCCGCTGCGTCGACGAGCTCGGCTTCGTCGCCGCGAACGTCAACCCCGACCCGACGGGCGGGTACTGGTCGGGGCCCGACCTCGGCGACCGCTACTGGTGGCCGCTGTGGGAGGCGATGCAGGAACTCGACGTGCCCGGGATGCTGCACGTGAGCCAGGCGGAGAACCCCTTCTTCCAGACCACCGGCTCGTACTACCTGTCGGCCGACACGACGTTCTTCGTGCAGGCGCTCGCGACCGGCTTCCTCCAGGAGCAGGAGCACCTCCGCCTCGTCATCCCGCACGGGGGCGGCGCCATCCCGTTCCACTGGGGACGGTTCCAGGGGATGAGCGTGCGCGAGGGCTGGGACTTCGAGGGCGCGACCGAGCGCATCTACTTCGACACGTGCGTGTACCACCAGCCGGGCATCGACCTGCTGCTCGACGTCGTGCCGACCGAGCGCGTGCTGTTCGGCTCGGAGATGCTCGGCGCCGTGCGCGGCGACAACCCCGGAACGGGGTCGGGATGGGACGACACCGGCAAGTACCTCGAGGCCGCGCGCATCACGCCCGAGCAGCGCACCGCCGTCTACGAGGGCAATGTGCGCGCGGTGTATCCGCGGCTCGAGGCCTACCTGAGCTAGACCCGGGCTTTCAAGAACTCGAGCGCGCGCACGAACTGCGGTTCGGGGTCGGTGCCGAGGAACACGTGGTCGGCGCCCGGGACCCGCACGAGCTCGGCCTCGGCACCCGCATCCCGGAGTGCCGTCTGCAGCAGCTCGCTCTGGCCGATCGGCACCCCACCATCGGACTCGCCGTGGATGAGCAGAAACGGCGGGGCGTCGGGTCGGGCGTGGCTCGTCGGCGACGCGAGGCGCTCCGCCTCCGCGCGCGGGTACGGCGACCCGCGGAAGAGCACGTCGAACGGCGCCTCGCGCAGGTGGCCGGCCGCGCGGATCGCTTCGAGGATGTGCGGCGGCATCCGGTCGAAGAACGCGGGCATCGCGGCGATGTCCGACACCCCGTAGTAGTCGACGACGGCGCGCACGGCGGTGTCGCCCTCGCCCACCCCGTCGGTGCCGACGAGGGCGGGATCGTCGACGAGGGCGAGCAGCGAGGCGAGGTGTCCGCCCGCCGACTCGCCCCAGAGCGCGAGCCGGGCACCGTCGATGCCGAGTTCTCGGGCGAAGCGCCGCAGGTAGCGGATGGCGGCGAACCCGTCGTGCAGCTGCGCGGGGAACGGCGCTTCTCGCGAGTGCCGGTAGTCGATCGAGGCGACCGCGAAGCCCGCATCGATGATCGACTGGAACAGCCGTCCGGCGGGCCACGCGAGCGGCGGCCAGCTGCGGGTGCCGATGAACCACGCACCGCCGTGGATCCAGACGACACACGGCACGGGACCGTCGGCGTGGGTCGGCACGAAGACGTCGAGCTGCAGCTCGCGGTACCCCTCGAGCACCGAGTAGCTGAGCGCTTCGAAGGCCCTGGCTCCCGCGGGGCGGTGCGCGTCGCGGAACCCGGGCGGCGTGTACGGCGGGGGCGTGTACGCGACGGGGGCGTTCGGTTCGGTCATGCGGGGGCTCCGTTATTCGACGTGGGCAGGGGTACGCGGATGTCGTGCGAGCCCGGCGGAAGGTCGTCGCCGCCCCAGCCGGGCAGGTCGACGATCCCGCGGGAGCCGAGTGGCACGACCGCGGTGACGTGCAGCTCATCGCTGTCGATCCGCCAGTCGACGGATGCCGGGCCGAGCGGGGTGCGCACGGCCGCGCGCGCCGAGGTCAGGCCGCCGCCCGGACGCGGTGCGATGCGCAGGGCGCGGTAGCCGGGCTCCGCGGGAGCGAGGCCGCCGACGGTGCGATGCATCCAGTCGGCGACGGCGCCGAGCGCGTAGTGGTTGAAGGATGTCATCCCGCCCGGGTTGATCGTGCCGTCGGGCAGCATCGAGTCCCAACGCTCCCAGATCGTGGTGGCTCCCATCGTCACGGCGTACAACCACGACGGTGCCTCGCGCTGCAGCAGCAGGCCATACGCCTCGTCGAGATGTCCGGTGAGGGTGAGCGCGTCGCACACGTAGGGGGTGCCGGCGAAGCCGGTGCTGATGCGATAGTCCGACGCGCGAACGAGTTCGGCGAGCCGCTCGCCCGCCGCCAGCTGCTGATCGTCGTCGAGCAGCCCGAACGTGATCGCGAGGGCGTAGACGGTCACGCAGTCGCTGAACACGCGGCCGCCGTCGACGTACCGAGCCGAGAAGCCGGCGCGCACCCGGTCGCGCAGCGCGGCGAACTCGACGGCGTCTGCGTTCTCACCGAGGATCTCCGCCGCCTCCGCCAGGATCCCGGCGGTGCGGTAGGCGCAGGCCGTCGCGACGACTCCGGTGTCGGCCTTCGACTTGCCCGGATCGTCGACCGGGGCGTCGGGGTCGAGCCAGTCGCCGAACTGGAAGCCCGTATCCCAGACGCCGTCGGCGGACAGAGCGGCAGCGACTCCGCGTCCGTGGCCGGTCATGAGCGACCAATTGTCGCGGAGTGCAGACTCGTGCCCGTAGGCGCGCCAGAGCGCCCACGGCACCCAGACCGCCGCATCCCCCCAGATCGCGGTCGCACCGGGCGCCGGGAAGCCGGTGTCGAGGAACTTGATCGCGTCGGGGGCGATGACGGGCACGTTGCCCGCGTTCGCCCGTCGCTCGAGTTCGACGTCGACGAGCCAGTCGGCGAGGAACGACTCCGCGTCGCCGAGGAAGACCGCGGTGGGGGCGAAGACCGCGAGATCGCCCGTCCAGCCGAGCCGCTCGTCGCGCTGCGGACAGTCGGTCGGCACGCTGAGGAAGTTGCCGCGCATGCCCCATTCGACGTTGCGATGGAGTTGCTCGAGCAGCGGGTCGGAGCACTCGAACTCGCCGATCGGCGTCACGTCGGAGGCGACGACGAGCGCGGTGATCGCGGAGGGGTCGAACTCGCCGGGCCAGCCGGTGACCTCGGCATAGCGGAAGCCGTGGAAGGTGAGCGTCGGCTCGAAGAGGTCATCGCCTCCGCTCAAGATGAAGGTGTCGGTCGCCTTCGCCGCGCGCAGCGGACGGGTGCCGAGTTCGCCGTGCTCGAGCACCTCGGCGTGACGCACGGCGATCTCGCTGCCGGCCGGCCCTCTCACCGCGATGCGCAGGAACCCGACGAGGTTCTGCCCGAAGTCGAGCAGCATCGCCCCGCTCGGCGACGTGATCACCTCCCGCACGGGACCCTCCGCGACGCGGCGCACCGGTGGCGACGTGCGGGCGACGAGCTTCGCGTCGGGTGAGGGCACCTCGCGGACGGGCTCCCAGCCCCCGCCGTCGAACCCGGGCGTGCTCCAGCCGACGGGCTCAAGCCGTGCGTCCACGGTCTGGCCGTTGTAGAGGTCGTCGACCAGCACCGACCCGGAGGATGACTCCCAGCTCGCATCGGTCATGACCCACTGCACGTGGCCGTCGGCGAACTCGATCTTCAGCGCGGCCCATGCGGCGCGTTCGTCGCCGTAGAGCGCACGCGCTCCGGTGAATCCGAGGTAGCCGCGGAACCAGCCGTTGCCGAGCCGCAGCCCGAGGGTCGACCGCTCGGCGAGAAGCGGGGTGACGTCGTGCTCGACCACCCGCAGGCGCCACTCGTAGCTGGTCCAGCCGGGTGCGAGCAGCTCGTCGGAGGTCGGCGTGCCGTTGATCCAGGCCTCCACGACACCTTGCGCGCTGAGTCCGAGCGTCGCGCGGGCGACCCCGCCATGGTCGGCGTCGAGGTCGAAGTCGACGCGAAGCAACGGTGCCGCCTCGGTCGGAGCGGCGGGAGCGATCCAGGTCGCCGGGGCATCGAGCACGTCGGTCACGGGGGTTCTCTCTCGGGTCAGTCGACGCGGAAGATCCGCAGTTGGAGGGCGAGCAGGGCGTAGTAGCCGACGAGTGTGGAGAGCTCGACGGTCGTGGAGAGGTCGAGCACGGCGCGCGAGGATGCCCAGAGCGCGTCGTCGACGTCGCCGCGCGTCATCGCGTGGGCGAGCCGGACGATCGCGGCCTCGCGCGGGTCGGCGAGTGCGGGGACCCCGCCGTCGCGCACCGCGGTGAGTTCGTCGTCGCTCAGGCCGACGGCGCGCCCCACGGCTTCGTGCGCGTGGCGCTCGAACGTGCTGTTCCAGTGCGCCGCGACGACGAGGATCGCGAGCTCGCGTTCGCGCGCGGTGAGGTCGGTCGCGTAGCGGACGGCGGCGCCGAGCGACTGCACGGCTCCGCCCAGCACGGGGGAGAACAGGAGAGCATTGAACGGGCCGGCGAGCGAACCGTCGGGGTGCGTCAGCGCGAAGTGCTGCGGCCCCTGTGCGCGTGGCCCCATCGTGATGTCGTCGTAGATCGCACGTCGGGCGTCGTCGAGCTCGTCGGGTCGCAGGCCCGGCAGGCGGCTCATCTGGCTCCCAGGCGGGTGGAGATGTCGGTGGCGGCCGCACGCACCCGCTCGAGCAGCGGGCCGCGGAGGTCGGCGACGTCGTGGCGCGCCGACGACACCGCGACGTTGATCGCCGCCACGACCTTCCCGTCGGCGCCGCGCACGGCGACCGCGACGGAGCGGAGTCCGCGGGCGAGTTCCTCGTCCTGGAGGGCGAACCCGGCGGCGCGGATGCGGTCGAGCTCGGCATGCAGGTCGGGGAGCGAGCGCTTCGCGTTCGGCCCTCCGGGCGCGGAGAAGGATGCCTCGGTGATGCGCACGGCGAGTTCGTCGGCCGGGAGATGGGCCAGGAGCAGCTTTCCCATCGAGGTGTAGATCGCCGGGAGCGTCGAGCCGACCTGGATGTTGGCAGTCACGAGATCGGCGTTCCGGATGCGCGCGACGTACAGCACCTGGTCGCCCATGAGCACGCCGAGATTGACGGTCTCACCGGTGTCGTCGGCGAGGCGGCGCAGCGGAAGTTCGCTCGCCTGGACGAGCCCCGAGCCGCGGAGGGCGGCCGAACCGAGGGCGAGCGACGCGAGCCCGGGGCGCACGGCGCCCTCGGGAGTCTTCTCGAGGAACCCGTCGGCCTCGAGCGTCGCGACGACACGGAACGCCGTCGGCATCGGCATGCCGGTGCGGTCGCAGATCTCGCGCAACCGCAGTTCGACGATGTTCTCGTCGAAGAGGCGCAGCACGGCGAGTCCCTTGGCGAGGGCTTCGATGCGGTACTGGCCGTCCGGGTTGCTCATGGGTTACTCTTCAATCTGTGAAAGGCACTTTCACGATGTGAAATTCTAGCGACAGGACCTCCGGAATGCAATCGTCGACGTCGACGCTCCCAGCCGGCTTTCTCTGGGGTGCCGCCACCGCGGGCCATCAGATCGAGGGCGACAACACGACGAGCGACACGTGGTTCCTCGAGCACGTGACGCCGACGATCTTCCAGGCGCCGTCGGGCAAGGCCTGCAACTCGTGGGAGCTCTGGGAGACCGACCTCGACCTCGCCGCGGGGCTCGGCCTCACCGCCTACCGGTTCTCGATCGAGTGGGCGCGGATCGAGCCCGAGGAGGGCGTCTTCGACGAGGCGGCGCTCGACCGCTACGAGCAGATGGTCGACGGATGCCTCTCCCGCGGCCTGGCCCCCGTCGTCACCTTCAACCACTTCACGTCGCCGCACTGGTTCGCGAAGCGCAGCGCCTGGCTCGACCCCGAAGCGCCCGCCCTCTTCGTGCGCTATTGCGAGAAGGTGATGGCGAGGTTCGGCGACCGCATCGCCGTCGCCGTCACGTTCAACGAACCCGACCTCCCCGAGATGCTGTCGTGGGTCGACCTGCCAGAGTTCGTGCACGACCTCGAGCGCGCGACCCTCGCCGCGGCGAGTGCGGCGGCCGGCGTCGAGAAGTACCGAGCGGGCAACGTCATGCTCGCCGAGGACTTCGCCGGGATGCGCGCCGGGATGACCGCGGGTCACCTCGCGGCCCGGGCGGCGATCAAGGCGGTGCGACCCGACCTGCCGGTCGGCCTGTCGATCGCGATCTGCGACGACGTGGCGATCCCCGGCGGCGAAGAGCTGCGCGACCGCAAGCGCGCCGAGGTCTACGACCACTGGCTGCGCCTCGCGGCCGATGACGACTTCATCGGCGTGCAGAACTACGAGCGCGTGATCTACGGTCCTGACGGGCAGATGCCCCCGGCCGAGGGCGAAGCGGTCAACGAGATGGGAACCGCGATCGAGCCCGGGTCGCTCCGCGGCTCCGTGGAGTACGCCCACCAGGTCAGCGGCGTGCCGGTGCTCGTCACCGAGCACGGCATCTCCACCGACGACGACACCCTGCGCGCGGCCTTCATCCCGCCGTCGATCGCCGGCCTGGTCGACGCGATCGCCGCCGGGACTCCGGTGCTCGGCTACTTCCACTGGTCGCTGCTCGACAACTTCGAGTGGATCTTCGGCTACACCCGCCAGCTCGGCCTTCACGAGGTCGACTTCGAGACCTTCGAGCGCACGGCCAAACCGAGCGCCGCCGTCTACGCCGCCGTCGTCGCGCAACACCGAGGCGTGTCGTGACCGACGTGACCTGGCTCGGTCTCGAGGGCGCGCGCGTGCTCGTCGCCGGCGCCGGTGGGATCGGCGGAACGTGCGCTCGGGCGTTCGCGGGAGTCGGCGCGACGGTCGTCGTCGTCGATCGGGATGCTGCAGCGCTCGCCGAGATCGCGAGCGGTGAGGACGCCGCCGTCGCCACCATTCAGGCGGACCTCACCGAGAAGGGCGCCGGCGCACGCGTCGTCGCCGAGGCCCTCGAGACGCTCGGCGGTCTCGACGTGCTGCTCCACGCCGTCGGAGTCAACGACCGCCGCCCGATCCTCGACTTCACCGAAGACGAGTGGGAGCACATCCTGCGGGTCAACCTGTTCTCCCTCTTCGGACTCGCCCAGGCCGCGGGGCGACACATGGTCGACGCCGGCTCCGGCCGCATCCTGGCCCTCTCGAGCGTCTCCGGTTTGCTCGCGCACCACTCGCACGGCCCCTACGCCGCCTCGAAGGGTGGCATCAATCAGCTGCTGCGCGTCATGGCGCGCGAGTGGGCGCCGTTCGGCGTCACCGTGAATGCGCTGGCGCCGGGCTACATCGAGACCCCGCTCACCGCCGAGCACTTGTCGCACGGCAACAAGCGCGCCGAGCTCGAGAGTCTCGGGCCGGCCGGTCGCCTCGGCTCTCCCGAGGAACTCACCGGCCCCGCGCTGTTCCTCGCGTCGAAACACGCCGCATTCATCACCGGCCACATCCAGTACGTCGACGGCGGGCGCACGCTCGTCTGATGGGAGACAACGACATGACCGAACCGCAGATCTTCCCGCGCTTCGCGGGGAAGACCGTGATGGTGACGGGAGCCGGCACCGGCTTCGGCCACGAGATCGCCGTGCGCGCCGCCCAGGAGGGCGCCAAGGTCGCCGTCCACTACCGCTCCTCGAAGGCGGGCGCGGAGGCGACGAAGGCGAAGATCGAGAGCGTCGGCAGCGAGGCGATCCTCGTGCAGGGCGACATCGGCTCGTGGGCCGAGATCAAGCGGATGGCCGACGAGGTGTGGGCGGCTTTCGGGTCACTCGATGTGCTCGTCAACAACGTGGGCGACGTATCGAGCGACCAGATGTCGTGGACCGAGCTCACGCAGGAGGCGCTCGACGCTGTCGTGGATGTCGACGTCAAGGGCACCCTGCTGATGACCCACGAGTTCGGCGGTCGGATGCTCGAGCAGCCGAACGGCGGCAACATCGTCAACGTCGGTTCGACCGTCATCGTGCGCGGCTCGCCCCGCGCTCCGCAGTACGCCGCGGCGAAGTACGCGATCGTCGGCATCACCAAGTCGTACGCGAAGGTCTTCGCGCCGAAGGTGCGCGTGAACACTTTCGCTCCCGGGTTCATGGAGACCGAGATGCTGCTGAACCGCGCCGACTGGAAGGCCGGCCGCCGCGAGCAGCTCATCGCCCAGACGCCGATGGGGGTCATCCCGCCCCCGTCGTTCGTCGCGGGGACGTGCCTGTGGCTCGCGACCGACGAAGCGGCTCATCTCACCGGCGGCTACCTCCTGGCCGACGGCGGATTTAACATGGTCGGCGCGTAGGCGCCACCCGAGAGGACTCAGAATGAAACTCATCACCTTCGACGGCGGCCGCGTGGGCCGACTGGAACTCGAGGAAGGCACCGTCCTCGAGCTCGACGTGCCGAGCACGCGCGAGTACTTCGAGCGCGGCGGCGACGTGCGCGAGACGGGCGAACGCCTGAACTACGCCGACGTGAAGCTCGAGGCGCCCATCCGCCCCAAGAAGTTCTTCCACACCGCCGGCAACTTCATCGACCACCACAACGAGCTCACCGCCGTCGACTGGTCGCACCCCGTGCACAAGGGCATCGTGTTCTTCCAGAACCTCGACGCGATCATCGGCCCGGACGACGACATCGTCTACCCCGAGGGGCTCACGAAGGAGCTCGACTACGAGCTCGAGATGGCGATCGTGATCGGCAAGTCGGGCAAGTTCTTCACCCCCGACGAGGCCGATGACTACATCGCCGGCTACACGATCTTCAACGACATCACCGCGCGCGACATCCAGCGCAAGGAGATGGAGTCGGGCGTCTTCTCGTTCAGTAAGGGCATCGACACCTTCTGCCCGATCGGTCCGTGGATCGTCACGAAAGACGAGATCCCGGATGCGCACAACCTGGCGATGCAGCTGAGGGTCAACGGCGAGGTGCGTCAGCAGGGCAACACGAACGCGACCCGCATCCAGTGGCCGCACCTCGTGGCGTACCACTCGCCGCAGATCTACTCCGCCGGCGACCTGCTCACGACCGGCACCATCTCGGGCGTCGCGGCCGTGCAGAAGAACCCGTTCGACTTCTACCTCAACCCCGGCGACGTCGTCGAGGCCGAGATCGAGGGCCTCGGCGTGCTGCGCAACCGGGTCATCTCGTGGGAGGACCGCTACGGCGAGCCCGCCCCCCAGCGCGTCGACTGGTGAGGCACCGCACCTCATGAGGTTGATCAACAGGTTCGGGCGCGCGGCCCTTGTAGTGGCTGAGGGTCGCGCGCTCGACGTCTTCGAGGCGAGCGGGGGAAGGTTCGGCCCCGACCCGCAGTCGCTCTTCGACGACTGGGATGCCGTGGTCGCCTGGGCGCGCACGGCGACGGGGGAGGGCGAGCCGTTCACGAGCACGGAGCTCGGCGCCCCGGTGCCCCGCCCCGCCCAGGTCTTCGCCATCGGCGTGAACTACACCGAGCACGCCGCGGAGGCGGGCTACCCGCCTGACTCGGTTCCCGTGACGTTCACGAAGTTCCCGTCGTCGATCGTCGGCCCCGGTCACGTCGTCGAGCTCCCGAGCGACCGGGTCGACTGGGAGGTCGAGCTCGTCGCCGTGATCTCCCGACGCACTCACCGAGTGACCGCCGCCGACGCGTGGGACCACATCGCAGGCGTGACGATCGGGCAAGACCTGTCGGAGCGCGTCGTGCAGATGGTGGGCACGAAGCCGCAGTTCAGCCTCGGCAAGTCGTTCCCGGGGTTCGGCCCCACCGGACCGTGGCTCGTCACCCCCGACGAGCTGCCCGATCGCGACGACCTCGCGCTGTCGTGCGCCCTCGGCGGCGAGACCCTCCAGGAGTGCCGCACAGCACAGATGATCTCCACCGTGCCGCAGCTCGTCGAGCAACTCTCCGCCGTCGTGATCCTGCTGCCCGGCGACCTGATCTTCACCGGCACGCCCGCGGGCGTCGGCAACCAGCGCACGCCGAAACGGTTCATCCAGCCGCACGAGGTTCTGGTGAGCGCGATCGAGGGTGTCGGCGTGCTGGAGACGCGCTTCACTGCGCACCCCGGATGACCGGCCTTCGCTGGGCGGCGATCGGAACAGGGGGCATCTCGCAGCGATTCGTCCCCGACCTGCAGCGCGTGCCGGGCAACTCGGTGTGCGCGGTGTGGGGCCGTCGCGACGAAGCCGTCCGCGCGTTCGCGGCGGAGCATGGCATCCCGCACGCCTCGACGGACTACGCCGCCCTGCTGCGTCGTGACGATGTCGATGCCGTCTATCTGGCCACGCCGATCTCGACCCACCTCTCGTTCGCGCTGCAGGCGATCGAGGCGGGGAAGCACGTGCTCATCGAGAAGCCGATGGCGATCGATGCCGATGGAGTCGCCCTGCTCTTCGACGCCGCCGCGCGCGCCGGGCGGTTCGTCATGGAGGCGATGTGGATGAAGTTCAATCCGCTGCATCGACAACTGGTGGACCGCTTCGTGGGTGGTGATCTGGGGGAGCCACGCAGCGTCCGCGCGGGGTTCGGATCGCCCGCGCCCGCCGGGGGCTCGCGGTGGAGCGCCGAACTGGGCGGCAGCACCGTTCTCGACCAGGGCATCTACCCGATCACGCTGGCGCAGTGGCTCCTCGGCGAGCCGACGACGGTCACCGCACGGGGGCGGGTGCGAGACGGGGGCGACGTGCACGCGCTCATCGACCTGGCCTTCGACGACGACCGGTTCGCGCAGCTCGCGGTCTCGATCGTCGAGTACATCGACCCGTCGGCCGCCGTCTCCGGGGCCAACGGCTGGGCGACCCTCGACACCATGTTCTGGGCGACGAACGCCGCGACCGTCTTCACGGCGGGCATTCCCGGGGTGCTCTTCGCTCCGCCCGAGCGCGTCGAACTGCCCCGACAGGGCAACGGCTTCGAACCGATGCTGCGCGAGGTGGTCGCCGCGATCGAGGCGGGCCTGCTCGAGCATCCGCACCACGGGCGCGAGGCGACGCTGAGCGTCGCGCGCACGATGGATGCCGTCCGCGCGCAGATCTTGAACGGCTGACTCGTTGTCAGCGGAGCTTCGCGAAGAAGTCTTCGATGAGCATCCGGGCATCGGCCCGGACGAGCAGCCGCACTCCAGGTGAGGGGCTCTCCCACGCGACATCGTCGTTCTCGAGCGCCGCCGCGAGGAGCGGCAGGCTGTCGCCCAGCGCCCACGTCTCGCCGAGTGGGAAACCGGGCGGGATGTCGAGCTCCGCGAAGCGGCGCCAGATCCACTGTCCGAGGCGGCCGGAGTCCTCGAGGCGTGTGCGGAGCTCGGCGACCGAGCACCGCACGGACCGGTAGGTCTCGAGGGGGATCTGGTCGATCTGAAGGCCGGGCGTGGCGAACACGTCCGCGGCGGCGTCGGGATCCATGTCGCGGTTGTACTCGAACGTCTCGGCCCTCGATCCGCCTACCCAGACCAGGCGGGTGCTCTCGCCGAGGCTCGGCATCCGCCGCACCGCCGCGGCGACGTTCGTGAGTGGGCCCGCGCACACCAGCACGAGCGGGAGGTCCTCGGCGCGCCGCGCCTCGTCGACGATCGCGCGCGCCGCATCCGCCGCGTCCGCTGCCTGAGGATCGGGGGACTCCGATCCTGCCGCCATCGTCACCCTCGCGCCGGTGAGTGCGGCCAGGTCTGCGGCGAGAGCCAGGCCGCGCGCCGCTCCGTCGGCCGAGCCGGGGAAGAGCGGCGGGATGAACGAACTCGTGACGAGCCGCACGTCGTCGGTCGGGGAGAGCAGGTGATGGGCGAGCGCGAGCAGCCCGTCCGGATCGCCGGCCCAGTCATTGTCGACGATCACGCGGCGGCGCGGAACGAGCTTCCAGCCCTCGGCGCTCATGCCGTCACGCGCTGGGCGAAGGCGATCGCCCGGTCGAAGAGGGCAGCGGAGGTCTCCGCACTCGCGTGCTGCCAGAAGTGACCGACCCCGGGCTCGAGGTGCAGCTCGACCGGGACGCCGGCGACGGTCAGCGCTGCCGCGAGCGCCGTGCTCTGCTCGGGCGAGACGCTCTCGTCATCGGTGCCGTGAGCGAGGTGGAACGGGGGCGCGCCGGCCCGCACCTGACGGACGGGACTCGCGGACGCGGCCAGTTCGGGCACCGAGAGTACCGGGGCGCCGAGCCACAGGTCTTCGCGCGTCGGCTCCTGTTCGCCGTGCTCCGCGGAGAACCGCGCCATCTCGCTCAGGTCCGACGGACCGTACCAATCGATCACGCCGCGTACACCCGGGGGCGAGGTCAGACCGACGAGTGCGGCGAGTGTGCCGCCGGCCGAGCCGCCCCACAGCACGACGCGATCGGCATCCAGGTCGTACTCGCTCGCGTGCTCGCGGATCCAGGTGAGCGCGCTTTCGACGTCGTCGACCTGGGCAGGGAACACGGCCTCGCCGCTCAGCCGGTAGTCAGCCGCGATGATCGCGAAACCCGCCTCGGCGATGCGGCCGAAGGAGTCGGCTTCCGACGCGAGCGGGCTGAACCGCGCGCGGGTGCCGCCACGCCATCCACCGCCGTGAAGTTGCAACACGACGGGATGCGGCCCGTCACCCGCCGGCCGGTGCAGATCGAGGGTGACGGGGCGGAATCCGGGGTACTCCGCGAACGGGAGGTCTCGAACGACCTCGCGTGTCATTCGAACTTGAAGTCCGGCATGAACACGGTGCCGAACTTCTGGCCGGCCGCGATCATCTGCTCGATCGGCGTGATGTAGGGCACCTGCGGAATGCCGGTCTCCTGCGTGGGGGTGCCCATCGCGTGGAAGAAACGCTCGAACGCGCCCGAGTTCACGCCGAAGACCTTCGTCGGCGCCTCCATCCGGAATGCGTGCACGGTGTCGATCGGTACGAATCCGAAATCGCCGGTCTTCAGGGTGCGCTTGCCCTCGAAGCCCTTTTGGTCGTTCATCCACACCGTGATGGAGCCGTCGACGACGTAGAAGATCTCGTGCGCGGTCTTGTGCAGGTGCGGCGGGATCATGTCGCCCTTGGGCGCCTCGCACGTGAAGGCGCCGTAGTTGCCCTCGGTCTCGTCGGCGCTCAGCAGGATCGTGAAGAGCTGGTCGAACACGACCGACTTCTCGCCCTCGCCGTTGGCGAGATAGAACGGGGTGGGCTTCCCCGGCAGGATCCCCGCGAACGGGTCGTTGGGGTTCCCGGTGACGGGCTGGGTGCTGGACACGCTGTACCTCCTTGTAAGCAAGCAAGGCCGATCTTGCGCTCGTGTCCGCGCATCACGCCAGTTCGAACTTCCTACCGAGCGTTAGGCCATGCCTAAAATGCAGGGCATGGACATCCCGCTGCACGTGCTGCGCTACTTCTGCGCACTGGCCGACGAACTCCACTTCGGCCGCGCGGCTGCAGCGCTCAGCATCTCGGCACCGTCGCTGAGCCAGCAGATCAGCAAGCTCGAGCAGACCATCGGCGTGAAGCTCTTCGAGCGATCCCCGCGAAAGGTCGAGCTGACCGCCGCGGGCGCCGAGCTGCTGCCGCTCGCGCGCCGGGTGCGCGACGACCACGAGGACGTGCTCCGTTGGGCACGGACACGTACCGGCGGCGACGACACGCTGCTCAGGATCGGCGTCGTCGCGGCCGGCGCGGGGTCACTCACCACCTCGATCCTGTCCAACGCGATGCAGCGGATGCCGAGGGTGCGTCTCGAGATGCGGCGCCTGGGCTTCTTCGACACCCGCGACGAGCTTCTCGCCGGCACGGTGGATGTCTCGTTCTCGCCTGCTCCCATGGAGCCCGACGATCGCATCCGGACGCATCCGCTCTGGCGGGAGCCGCGCGTGCTCGTCATGCGCAGCGATCACCGCCTCGCCGAGCGCAGCGAGGTGAGCATCTCGGAGCTCGGCGACGAGGTGTTCGTCGGCGCCTCGGGCAACGGACGGCAGGGCGCGCAACAGACGCTCGACTGGTGGATGGTCAACCCGCGGCCCGACGGCTCGAGTCCCCGGCGCGGCCCGACGGCCGACGACTTCGACGGCATCCTCGAACTCGTCGCGACGGGGGTCGGTGTCAACATCGCGTCGGCGTCGGCAGCGCTGCACTATCGCCGGGACAACATCGCGTTCGTGCGCATCGTCGACATCGAGCCGACGACGATCCTGCTCTGTTCGCTCGCGCGTCCGGCACGCCCCGCCGTGGACGCGTTCTTCGAACTCGCCCTCGCCACGGCGCCCTCGTGGTCGATGACGAGCGAGGCCCGGGCCACGTCACGTTAGTCGTCGCCTAACGGTCAATAGGGAGTTCGAACTGGCCACGGGGGCCCGCGCCCGGTGACCATGGGAATGCAGCTCACGACGGCGTCAGCCTGAACGTCCTCCAGCACGTCCGGAGGGCGGTGACCGATGGTCGACTTCGCCACGAGCCGCATCAGCCACTGCCCTGTCCAATGACTGTATGGAGGCATCACCCCACATGGCACCCACACCCCGCATCACCCGCGCCGCGCGCGGCGCGCTCGCGATGGCGGCCGTCGCCGCGACCGCCCTCGCCCTCACCGGCTGCACGGGCGCCGCGAGCAACGACTCGCGTCTCGTCATCGCCCTCGACTCCGACCAGGCCGCGTTCGGGTACGACCCGCTGCGTTACGGCAGTGGTCAGCGCATGTTCTTCGAGGGGGTCTACGACTCGCTCTTCACTCTCGACGCGGACGCGCAGGTCGTTCCCGACCTCGTGACGGAGTTCGCCTACAACGAGGACAAGACAGAGCTCACGCTCGAGCTCGACACGTCAGCGACGTTCGCCGACGGCTCGACGCTCTCCGCCGAGCTCGTCAAGCAGAACCTCGACTTCCGTGGGGACCCCGACCTCTCGGCGTACAACGGGTTCGCCGAGGGTGGCGAGACCCCGATCGGCGAGGTCGTCGTCGTCGACGAGGACACCGTGACGCTCGTCTTCCCCACTGCCAGCGAGGGCTTCGAGGCGAACCTCGTCTTCCCGGCCGGCGCGATCGTGGGTCCCACCGGCGTCGCCGATCGTGACGGGCTCGACTCCGCCGCCGACGGCTCCGGTCCGCTTCAGATCGACGGCGACGCGAGCGTCAAGGGCAACACCTACCTGCTGACGAAGAAGGCGGACCACCCGGATGCGGGCGAGTACCCCTTCGAAGCGTACGAGTTCCGGCCGATCACCGACCCGCAGGCCCGAGTCAATGCCGTCATCTCCGGCGACGTCGACTTTGCGTCGGTCGTGCCCACCGCACTCGCACAGGTCGAGTCGGGCGGGAAGTCGCTCCTCTCCAACGGCGGCAGCATCTTCAACCTCCTCCCGTTCGACAAGTCGGGCGCCGTCGTTCCGGCGTTCGGCGACGAGAACGTGCGCCGAGCTCTCTCGATCGCGATCGATCGCGAGGCGTTCGTGGAGGGTCTCTACCCCGGCGAGCGTCCGACCGCCAGCGCCCTGCCCCTCGACAGCCCCGGCTACATTGCGGAGCTCGAGGACGAGTACGCTTACGACCCGGAGCTCGCGCGTGAACTGCTCGCCGAAGCCGGATATCCCGATGGATTCTCCTTCGAGTTCGTCGTGAGCGGCGACAGCCAGCGCGATCTGGAAGCCATCCAGCCGTACTGGGAGGCGATCGGAGTCGAGGTGACGCTGACCAACGCCTCCTCGACCGAAGAGATCTTCGCCGCAGTCCGGACGACGCCGCTCGGTGGACCGATCGTGCTCACCTGGACGAACCCGGCCGGCAACATCTTCGGCGTGCTGTTCGGGTTCGCGAACTTCCACGGCGCTCAGAACGACGCGATCAACGGCGCGACCGGTGCTCTGCTCGGCGCACAGGATGACGCGTCGCGTGAGTCCGCACTCCAGGACCTGAACCGGGCGATCGTCGACTCGGCGTGGCTCATCCCGCTGTACGAGCGCGAGTCGCACTGGGGCTACGACTCCTCGAAGGTCTCGGGTGCCACGTTCCCCGGCGCGGAGCCGTTCCCGCTCCTTCCGTCGATCCAGCCGGCGTCCTGACCGCGACCGGGGGCGTCGCAGCACGCAGCGGCGCCCCCGGTCCCTCACCGGAAACTCCCGAACCATGATCCGATTCCTCCTGATCCGACTCGCGTTCGCGCTTCTCACGCTCGTCGTCGCGTCGCTCGCGGCCTTCGTGCTCGTGCACCTGTCCGGATCGACGCCCGGCGGCGTGGCACTCGGCGCGAACGGCACGCCGGAGACCATCTACCAGTACAACGTCTCCGTGGGTTGGTTCGACCCGTGGCACATCCAGCTGCTGCGGTGGCTCGGCACGGTCGTGACCGGCGACCTGGGGAATTCGCTCGTCGACGGTCGCGACATCGGCACCGACATCCTGAAGCGGCTCCCCGTCACGGCCGCGCTCGCGGTCGGGGGAGCGCTGCTCAGCGGCGTGATCGGCGTCACGCTCGGCGTGTTCGCCGCCGTCCGGGGCGGGTTGCCCGACCGGCTCATCACGGCCGTCTCCGGCCTGCTGCTCTCCCTGCCTCCCTTCTGGTTCGGCATCCTCCTCGTCCTCGTCTTCGCCGTGCAGCTTCGACTCCTCCCGGCCACCGGTTTCGTGCCCTTCGCCAACGATCCGGGGCGGTCGATCGCGTCGCTCGTGCTTCCCGTCCTCACCATCGCCGTCACCACCGCTGGGTTCATCGCCCGTCAAGCGCGCGCGTCGATGGCCGAGGCCCTGGCCCAGGAGCACATCCGCACCCTGCGAGCCGTCGGCACCCCGCAGCACCGCATCATCGGCGTGCATGCTCTGCGGAGTGCGAGCCTCCCGATCCTCGCGAGCATCGCGATCCAGTTCATCCTGCTCTTCGGCGGCTCCGTCATCATCGAGACCCTGTTCGCGCTCCCCGGCATCGGGCAGGCCATGCAGGTCGCCGTCGGCTCCGCCGATCTGCCGTTCGTTCAAGCGCTCGTCCTCGTCGCGACGCTCGTCGTCGTCGTCATCAACTTCGCGCTCGAACTCCTCAACCGCTTCCTCGACCCGAAACTGCGTACCTCATGAGCGCGTCCACCACGTCGATCGCCCGCATACGGATGCGGGACCGCCGCGTCCCGCCCGGAGCCACGGGCCGTGTCCTGCGTTCCCCGTTCGGCGTCGCCGCGCTTGCCTGGCTCGTGATCCTGATCCTGGCTTCGTTGAGCGCGCCGCTCTGGTTGCCGTACGGGCCGATCCAGAACGACCTCACGGCGGTGCTCCAAGGGCCGAGCGCTGCGCACTGGCTGGGCACCGACGAGGTCGGCCGCGACATCCTGGCGCGCATCGTGACGGCCGCGGCCTCGACGCTGGCCCTCGCCTGCGTAGCACCGATCGTCGCGCTCGCCGTGACCCTGCCCGTCGTGCTCGTGGCCTCGCGCAGCACGATCGCCGAGCAGATCGCCAACCGGGTGAGCGAGATCCTGATGTCGCTGCCGGGCACCGTCATCATCCTCGCGTTCATCGCGGCCGTCGGTCGCGAGATGCTGCTCGTGATGGTGCTTCTGGGCGTCATGCTGTTCGGTGGGCTCTACCGGATTCTCATCGGCCAGGCGCGGTCGCTGCACAAGCAGCTGTTCGTGGAGGCCGCCGCCGTCGACGGCGTGCGGCCCTTCGCGGCCAGCCTGCGCCACGTCGTTCCCAACATGGCCAGCACGGTCGTCGTGCAGTTCGTCCTGATTTTCGGCGTAGGCATCATGATGCAGGCCGGTCTCGCCTTCATCGGCTTCGGCCCCCAGCCACCGGAACCTACCTGGGGCGGCATGATCCAGGCCGCCTCGAAGGTCATCTTCCAGCAGCCGTGGCTGATGGTGCCGACCGGCGGGGTACTTGCGCTGACCCTCATCGCGGCGAACGGGTTGGCCGACATCGTGTCGGGTGGGAACGCCACCCCTCCGCCCCTCGTCGCGCTGCGCAAGCGTCGTCGTCGCCCCGTGCAGGCAGTCTCGGCGGCAGCGTCGGAAGCCGGAGGCGTCTCCGCGGTTCCGAACAGTCAGCCGGGAGAGCTCGTGATCGACGACCTCGTGATCTCACTCGACGACGGGCCCGACCTGGTGACGGGCGTCTCGCTGCGTATCACACCCGGGCGGGTCACGGGCCTCGTCGGCGAATCCGGGTGCGGCAAGAGCGTCACGTCGTATGCGGTGCTCGGGCTCCTGAGCCCCGGCCTCTCGGTCACCTCGGGGCGCATCCTCTGGGGAGGCGTCGACCTGGCTTCGGCAGAGGAGTCCGCCCTCGCCCGGGTGCGCGGTCACGAGATCGCCTACATCTCCCAGGAGCCCACGCGGGCGCTCGACCCCATGTTCACCGTCGGCTGGCAGCTCGCCGCCACCGTGCGTCGACTCCGACGTGTAGGGCGGACCGAGGCCCGCAACATCGCCGCCACGCTGCTGGACGACGTGGGAATCGTCGACCCCCTCCGCGTGCTGCGGCTCTATCCCCACGAGATCTCGGGAGGAATGGCGCAGCGCGTCGCGATCGCGCTCGCGCTCGCGGGCCAGCCGCGGCTGCTCATCGCGGACGAACCCACGACCGCGCTCGACGTCACGGTTCAGGCGGAGATCCTGGCTCTCCTGCGAGAACTCGTCAGCGGTCGCGACATGTCCATCCTGCTCGTCACCCATGACCTCGGAGTGGTGGCCGACATCTGCGACGACGTCGCCGTGATGTATGCGGGTCAGCTCGTCGAGACGGGGTCGGTGCGCGACGTGCTGACCCGCTCGGAGCAGCCATACACGATGGCGCTTCTCGCCTCGAATCCGCATGCGGCGATGCAGATCACCGATTCGACGCACCTCGCCTCCATCCCCGGACAGGTCCCGGCTCCGGGTTCTTGGCCGCGGGGATGCCGGTTCGCGCCGCGCTGCAGGTTCGCGATCGCGGCCTGCTCGGTGCCGATCCCTCTCGAACCCCGCCGCGAAGGCGTCGGGCAGGTTCGCTGCATTCGCCATGACGAGGTCATCGGACGCCAGGCCGAGTGGATCGAGCCCGAGGCCGAGGGAGCCGCATCATGACCGCCACCCCCAGCCCGGACATCGTCTCCGGCTCCGGCTCGACGACGGTCGCCGAGGTGCCCTTGCTCGAGGTACGCGACCTCGTGGTCAGGTACGGTCGCAAGAGCGCGCCCGCCGTCGATGGCGTCTCCTTCACCATCGCGCCGGGGGAGACCCTCGGGTTGGTGGGTGAGTCCGGCTCCGGGAAGACCACCATCGGCAAGGCGATCCTCGGCCTCCAGCCGGTGACGAGCGGGCAGATCCTCTTCCAGGGCCGGGACATCACCGCGGCGAGCCCCGCGCAGCGCCGGGAGCTGCACGGTGATCTCCGCGCGGTCTTCCAAGATCCGTTCTCGTCGCTCAACCCGAGGCGACCGATCGGAGACGCGATCGAGGAGCCGCTCCGAGTCGCCGGGGTCGCGAAGGTCGAACGGGTGCGCCGCACCGTTGCCACCCTCGAGTCGGTCGGTCTCCCGGGCGACGCCCGGGAGCGCTTCCCCCGGCAGTTCTCGGGCGGTCAGCGGCAGCGCATCGCGATCGCGCGGGCACTGGTCACCGATCCGCGTCTGGTGGTGTGCGACGAAGCGGTCAGCGCGCTCGACCTGTCGACCCAGGCTCAGGTCCTCAACCTGCTCGCCGACCTGAGGGATCGTTTCGACCTCGGCTACCTCTTCATCGCGCACGACATCGCCGTCGTCGAGTTGCTCGCCCAGCGTGTCGTCGTCCTCTACCGCGGCAAGGTCATGGAGGAGGGCCTGACACGCGACGTCGTCCGAGACCCGCAGCACCCCTACACCCGCGTTCTCATGGCGGCCTCACCGGTGCCGGACCCCGATGAGCAGGCCCGACGGCGTGCGGTGTGGGCTCGCTTGCGAGCCGAGTACGTCGCCGAGAGATCCGCCTGAACGCCGCCGCGCATGCCCCTGGATCCCTTCCTCGCGATGCAGGCCGAGAACCTGCGGCCCTACCGATCGTTTCCGGAGATGTTCGCCGACCCCGAGGGCCGCGCGGCGCTTGCCCGGTACGAGTCCGACGCTGAGCCCTACGTCGCCCCGGGTGGCGTGAGCACTGACGAACGATCGGTTCTCGGTCCCCACGGTCCGATTCGTGTGAGGATCTACCGCCCCGAACAGCTCGCCGACGACGCCCCGGGATTGCTCTGGATGCACGGGGGTGCCTTCCAGTTCGGCGACATCGACATGCCGGAGTCGTGGATCGTCTGCCACGAGCTGGCGGCGCGCGCCGGTGCCGTCACGGTCACGGTCGACTACCGGCTTGCGCGCGACGGAGTGCGCTTCCCGGTGCCGCTCGACGACGTCGAGGCGGCGTGGCAGTGGTTCGTCATCGAGGCCGCCGCCCTGGGCGCCGACCCCGCCCGGCTCTCGATCGGCGGCGCAAGTGCGGGGGGCAATCTGGCGACGGCTGCCACGATGCGGGTGCGGGTCGGGGGCGGCACCCTTCCTCGGTCGATGCTGCTCGCCTACCCGCTGGTCCACCACCCGGTCCCGCCGCTCGGCGAGGCGACCCTCCTCGAGATGTCCACCTTCCCCGCCCCCCTGCACTCCGATGGCGAGTTCGCGCAGATGATGCTTCTCAACTATCTGGGAACTGTCGACGAGATCCCGGCGGGCTATGCTCCGGGCAACTTCGACCTCACCGGGATGCCGGCCGCGTTCATCGCACCCGACGAGTACGACACCCTGCGCCCGTCGGGCGAACTTCTCGCCGATGAGCTGAGAGCCCTCGGCATCCCTGTCGAGCTACAGCTCGCGGAGGGCATGCTGCACGGTCACCTCAACCGCACGCCCGCGTTGGCTGCCGTCGATCGCACGCTCGACTTCTTCGCGGACGCACTCCGAGCATGACCGTGGATGGGCCCTCGCACCTCCGGGTCGAGTACCTCGACGCACCCCTCGCGATCGCTACCCGCCGCCCACGCTTTTCGTGGGTGCGCGACGTCGAACAGGTCGCCTACGAACTCGAGCTTCGGGATGCCTCGGATACCGTCGTCGCCGCCTCCGGCCGAGTGGAGAGCGACGAGAGCCACCTCATCGAGATGTCGCATCCCGACCTCGCCTCGGGAGCTGACTACCGCTGGAGGGTGCGTCTGTGGGCAGCGGGGTCCCCGGTGCCCGGTGCGTGGGCCGAGTCGACCTTCGGTACCGGGCTCTTCGTCCCGGAGGACTGGAGCGCGTCGTGGGTCGAGCCGATCGCGCCGTCGGTCGTGACCGAGCGCTGGACACTGCTCGACTGGATCCGAGGGATTCGCCCTGAGGCGTCGATCGCGAGGCGCTTGCATCCGCCTCAGTTGTTGCGGCAAGAGTTCGACCTGCCTGGCGTTCCCCTACGGGCGCGGCTGTACGCGACGGCGCACGGCGTCTACACGGCGGAGCTGAACGGCGCCCCGGTGGGCGACGAGGTGTTGGCCCCCGGATTCGATAGCTACCTCCACCGCACCTCGGTGCAGGCGTACGACGTCACCGCCATGCTGCAGCCGGGCGCGAACGCGCTCGGCGTCGCGCTCGCCGACGGCTGGTGGGCGGGACGTATCGGACTCTCGGGCTCGAGCGCCCAGTTCGGCGACCGCACGGCGGCGCTGTGGCAGCTGCACGTCGAAACCGACGCAGGCGCGCTGGTCGTCCACTCCGACCGTTCCGTCGTCTCGCGCCCCGGGCCATGGAGCTACGCTGACCTGTTCATCGGGGAGCGATTCGATGCCCGTCTCGCCGAGACGAGTTGGAGCACCCCTGCCGGCGATGCGCGGCTCTGGACTCCGGTGAAGGTCGCCGGGAACGACGTGTCGATGCTTGTGCCGTTCGCCGGGGAGCCGGTGCGTCGCATCCGGGAACTGCCGGCGGCCTCGGTGACCGCCGAGCCGGGGGGTGGCTGGATCATCGATCTCGGCCAGGTGATCGCAGGTCGAGTGCGCCTCACGCTGCGCGACGCCGAGGATGGCGACGAAATCTCGCTCGAGCACACCGAGACCCTGGATGCCGAGGGCGCCTGGTTCGTCAACATCGACGGCATCAACAAGGAGCAGACCGACGTCTACGTCGCCGCGGGACGAACGGTGGAGACGTGGGAGCCGGCCTTCACCTTCCACGGCTTCCGCTACGTGCGACTCCGCGGGCTTCGGTCGGCGCCCCGTCCGGAGGACATCGTGGGCGTCGTGCTCGCGAGCGACCTCCGCGAGACGGGCGAGCTCGAGTTCTCCGACGCGCGACTGCAACGGCTCCATGAGAACGTCGTGTGGAGCCAACGCGGCAACTTCCTGTCCATCCCGACCGACTGCCCGCAGCGCGAACGAGCCGGCTGGACGGGCGACGCCCAGGTGTTCGCTCCCGCGGCTGCCTCCAACGCGATGGTCGCTCCCTTTCTCGGCCGTTGGCTCGCCAATCTCCGCGCCGATCAGCTGCCCGACGGCCGGGTACCGATCATCTCCCCGTGGTCGCCGCACGACGCCGAGTCGACGGCGAACGGCGAGGGCATCGGCGGCATCGTCGCTGCGGCGGGCTGGAGCGACGCCATCGCCTTCGTGCCGTGGACGCTCTATGAGCGCTTCGGTGATCGTCGGCTGCTCGAGGAGAACTTCGACGCGGCGCTCGCCTGGGTCGATTTCCTCGACGGCGCGTCGGAACCGCTCCCGGGGTTCGGTGACTGGCTCGCCCCGTCGACGCTCGAAGGCAAGCCGTTCCACGAGGGCGTCGGCATCGCCCCGGCGTTGACGTCGCACCTCTTGGCGCCGATGTTCGAGGCGCGAGCACTCGATGTCGTGGCGGCGATGGCCGACATCCTGGGTCGCTCCCAGGGTCCGGAACTGACCGCGCGGGCCGCCGCCGTGCGGGCGGCGTTCGAGGTGGGGTACGTGGATGTCGACGGTCGGCTGCCGGTCGACCTGCAGGGGCCGTACGTCGTCGCGCTCGCCTTCGACATGGTCTCCGCCGAGCTTCGCCCCCTGCTGATCGACCACCTCGTGCGGCTCATCCACGCGCGCGGGGATCGGCTCGATACCGGATTCCTGTCGGTGCCGTACCTGCTCGACGTGCTCTGGGAGAACGGGCACGCAGACCTCGCGCGGACGATCCTCTGGCAGGATCGGGCGTCGTCCTGGCTGGCCGAAGTCGACCGCGGCGCGACGGCGATCTGGGAGTCCTGGGACGCGGTCGCCGAGGACGGCACGCCCCGCACCGTGTCGCTCAACCACTACGCGTTCGGCTGCGTCGACGACGTGCTCTACCGACGAGCCGCGGGCATCCGTCCGGCTTCGCCCGGATATCGGGACGTCGTGATCGAGCCCGACTTCGCGATCGGACTCGACTCGGTGCGGGGCGTGATCGACAGTCCCTACGGGCGGATCGCGACGCGCTGGCGACGGTCGGGCGACACCGTCGAGATGGAGGTGGACCTGCCGCTCGGGGTGCGCGGTGTGCTCGTCGCGGCGGGTCGCAGGATCGACCTCGTTCCCGGAGCGGTGCACCGGGACGCCTTCGACGTCTGACCGCTCAGTGATCCTCGAGCAGATGCTCGAAGTACTCCATCGACCGCTCCGACGACGACACGAGCTGGCGGTAGACCCCGCCGGGTCGCGCTCGCGGGTGGCCCGCGGGCAGGTAGCTCCGCAGCAGCGCGTCGGAGATCCCGTCGGCGGCGAGCCGCAGCAGCCGCACGAGGTCGTCGACGGGGGAGTCGTCGTTGGGTCCGACGACGCTCACGGTGCCGACGACGACGTCCTGCGAGCCCTTCACCGGCACCGCGATGCCCCGGGACTCCTCGAAGATCCAACCGCGGGACACCGCGTAACCGTCGTGCCGAGCCGCTTCGACCGCTGAGCGCAACTCGGCCTCCGTGCGGAGGCTGTGGGGGGTGATCGGCGCGAGGCCGCGCTCGACGATCGCCGGCACGAGGTCCTCATCCGCGGAGGCGAGGAACACGATGCCGCTCGACGAGAGCTGCATGGGTGTGCGGCCGCCGACGATCGACGCGTTGACGACGGCATCCCGTGACGACAGACGCTCGATGACGAGGATGTCGAGTCCCGATCGCACGAGCAACTGCGTGTGCTGGCGCACGCGCGACTGGATGGCGTGCAGGAACGGCAGCGCGATCTCACGCAGGCCGAGCGCGCCGGGGGTGCGGCTGCCCATCTCCCAGAGCCGGTTGCCGACCCGGTAGCTGCGGTCGGGCATCCGTTCGAGCAGTCCGTGTTCGACGAGTTCGGTGACGATGCGGTGGGCCGACGACATCGGGATGCCGGCGCGTTCCGCGATCTCGCTGAGGGAGAGGAACGGGGCTTCGAACGAGAACGTGTCGAGCACCTGCACGACGCGGCTGATCGCCGAGACGCCGTTGGACTGTCGTGCCATGGAAGCTCCTTCGCTCGTGTCCGGCACCCTACTTCCTTTCAAAGAGAGCGTCCACGCACCTTCCATCTGGTGGCTCCTACACTCGCCCCAAGCCGCGAGCGCCATCGACGACGCCGCGCGTAGAGAGGATTCGACGATGACTTCCGAGAGCCTGGCCCAGGCCGTCGCCCGCGTCGGCAGCCCCGTGGAGCTGCTGCGCAATCAGGACTGGCCGTCGGTCACCTTCCCGATCCAGCCGGAGTTCACCAACTGGCGCGACGAGCAGCGCGCGTGGTCGACGGGCGTCGCGATCATGGACCAGTCGCACCACATGACGCAGCTCTTCCTCGGCGGCTCCGACCTCATCGAGATCCTGTCGGGCATCTCGCCCAACACGTTCGCCACCTTCCGCGCGGGCGTCGCCAAGCAGCTCATCGCCGTCAATCACGCCGGCTACCTGATCGGCGACGGCATCCTCTTCTACAACTCGGATGACCGCGAAGGCCTCGTGCTCGTCGGCCACCACATCCTCATCGACTGGGTGCGCTTCAACGTCGAGAAGGCGGAAGCCGCCGGCAAGGACGTGCACCACCGACTCGAGGCGAACTCGAACATGCGCGGCGCCGGCAACGACCCGACGTTCTTCCGCTACGAGATCCAGGGGCCCGAGGCCGATCACGTCATGGAGAAGCTCTGGGGCGGGCCGGTTCCCGAGGTGAAGTTCTTCCACATCGCCGACCTCGAGATCGCCGGGGTGCCGGTGAAGGCGCTGCGTCACGGCATGGCCGGGCAGCCCGGCTTCGAGTTCTACGGCAACTACGCCGACGGGCAGAAGATCATCGACGCGATGATGGAAGCGGGCGCGGAGTACGGCATCCGCCGGGTGGGTGCGAAGGCGTACTCGTCGTCGCCGCTCGAGTCCGGATGGGTGCCCACGCCGTTCCCGGCCATCTGGGACGACGACTTCGCCGAGTACCGCGAGTGGCTTCCCGCGGCCCGTGCCGGCTCCATCGGCGGCTCGCTCTACTCGACCGACGTGCACGACTACCAGTTCACTCCGTTCGACCTCGGCCTCGGACGCTCCGTCAAGTTCGACCACGACTTCCACGGCCGCGAGGCGCTCGAGAAGATCGCCGCAGCGCCCGCCCGCCGCAAGGTGACGCTGCTCTGGAACGCCGACGACGTCGCCGCGATCGTCAAGTCGCAGGTCGAGCCGGGCATCCCGGCGAAGTTCCTCGACTTCCCCAAGGCGCGGTACGGCTTCTACCAGATGGATGTCGTCGAGCTCGACGGGAAGCAGGTGGGCATCTCGACCGACGCGGGCTACGTCGCCCTCGACCAGCTCTACATGTCGCTCGCGACTCTCGACAACGACGTCGCCGAGGGCACGGTCGTCGAGGTCGTCTGGGGCGAGGACCCGATCTCGCGCAAGCCGCAGGTCGACCAGTCGCACCGCCAGGTGAAGATCCGTGCGACCGTCGCGCCCGCGCCGTACCACGACTACGCGCGGAGCGTGTACCGCTCGAACTGAGTGTGAGGACTGGGCGGGCGAGTCACGGCGCGTCCGCTCAGTTGGCGTTATCGGTCGCAGGGCGAGCCCTGAGCAGGTCGGCGAACTTCACCGTCGCACGCACGTAGGCGTTGTGCAGGGGTGTTTTCGCATCGGCAGCGACTTCGGCGCCGGCGAAGACTTCGTCGCCGATCGCGATGAGGTCGGATGAGCCGCTCTGAAGCGACCCGTCGATGTGTCCCAGCTTCGCGAGCGTTTCGAGCACCCCACGAATGCTCGCGAGTTGCGCGAGTCCATGCTTGCGAGCGAGATCGCGGGCGGCCGCCTCCACGGCGACCCGGCCGAACTTGAAGTCGTCTGCGTCGGGCGCGACGACTGCCGTCTCCAGCTGCCACCACTTTGGCGGTTCCGCGATCAGGTTGCTGATCCTGATTTTCTTCACCCGCGCTGCATCGATGCTCGCGAGCGCAGTCGCCGCCCGCGGCTGAGTGACGTCGGGCAACTCCGCGATCGTGAGAGACCCGAGGGTCAGGCCGTAGCGGCCGAGGAGGATCCGTTGCGTGGCCGCACCCGCCAGGAACCCCGCCACGACAGCGAGAAGTCCCTCGAGGATCCAGCGGGTCGCGGGGTTGCGAGAGGCGACTCCGAGGAGCGAGTTGTCGGACGCTGCCGTCGTGCTCGTGGATTCGGTACCGCCGAGTGTGACGGCGACCTCCTTGGTGGGAACCACGGTTCCGTTCTCCAGCACCGTTTCACGCTCTGTCGTCACCGTCACATCCGGCTTCTCGACTTCCACCGTCGTCGCCGGAGAGACGGCGGTCAGGCCTCCGAAATGACCGAGTTCGGCGAGCACCATGACGACTCCCGCGAGTATCACGACGATGAGCGCCACGATGGCGGCGATCGGGCGAACGCTTTCCCTGCGCTCCTGCTCGGAGCGCGTCGCAACGTCAGGCATGCTGTCCTCCCTGAAGGACCTCGGGCCGCCGGGGGCGCGACCGTTGATGCACGGTAGTGCCTTGACCGGATCCGCGACAAGCGATCGCGGCTTATCGAGGTCAGCTCAACAAACGACGTACGCGTTCGCGCGCCCGCGCCGGGGCGGCGACGTGAGAGCCGGCGTCCACCAGCGCACCCTCCGGGGCGGCGGCGACAGTGACGATCGCGCGGGCGAGCACATCGTCGGCGGTCGTCCGGCGGGCGGTGTCGTCGGCGAGCAGCTCGACGAGCACCGCGACTTCTTCGGCGGCGCGGGCGGCGATCGGGAACCACGGGAGCGCCGAGTGCCACGCGCGGAACGCGACGAGCACGATGTCGTGCCGCTGCGTCAGGTGGGCGCGCTCGTGGGCGATGACCGCGGCGAGCTCGTCGGGGGAGAGGCGCTCGACGAGCCCGCGGGAGAGCACCGTGATCGACCCGAAGCCCTGTGGGAGGCAGTAGGCGACGGGCGTCGGGGCGTCGAGGATCACCGTCGACGGCCGTGACGGGTCGGGCGACGTGAGCAGGTCGAGAAGAGCCCGGTGCCGCGACCGGGAACGGGCGACCGAGAGCACCGTCGCCGCGAGGTGGCCGAGCAGGTGCCCGGCGAGCCCGACGGCGACGCCGAGGACGATGCCGCCGAGGAGGGTGTGGTGCGGGACGAGTGCGATCCCCGCACCCGTGATCGCGCCGATCATCGACAGGCCGCCGGCGAGTGCGATCGCCTGCCACAGCACGAGGGCGCGCGCGGGTGCCGCGGTGGGCCAGGATGCCCGCGCGAGCAGGATGGGCACGGGCACCGCGAGCGCGAGGGCGACGACGCCGAGCGCAGCAGCCGCGATCGCCGCAGGACCCGGGTCGACGATCATGTCTCCAGGCTAGAGCGCGGCCTGCGACTCAGGATCGACCGAGCAGCTTCCGCAGCAAGGCCGCGTCGTCGGCCGAGACGCCCCCCACGAACCGCTCGAGCACGGCGCGGCGATCGGCCGACTCGCCGAGCACCTCGTGCATCAGCTCGGCGACATGGTCCGCACGTGAGGCGGTCGCGGTGTAGCGATGCGGCCGTGCGGTCTTGTCGACCGTCACGAAGCCCTTCTTCTCGAGCCGACTGAGCACGGTGAGCACCGTCGTCGCGGCGAGCGGCTTGCCGGAGTCGGCTCCTTCGAGGCCGGGGAGCAGGTCGTACGCCGACAGCGGCTCCGCAGCATCCCAGAGCGCGCTCATGACCGCGTTCTCCAGCTGTCCGAGGTTGGCCACTCAGTGATTCTACATGCCGTCGAACTAGTTCGACAGGGTGTAGAAATACTTCTACATGACGTAGAAGATGGTCTCGGGACTTTCGGCCCTGCTCGCAGGGTCGGAGCACCGACACCCTGGACGGCGGCGCACCGTGCGCCTCGGAAGGAGCACCTGTGGACCCCCTGGACATCGCCCGCTGGCAGTTCGGGATCACGACCGTCTACCACTTCCTCATGGTGCCGCTCACGCTCGGCCTCGGGATGACCGTCGCGATCATGCACACGCAGTGGGTGCGCTCGCGCGACGAGCGCTGGCTGCGGATGACGAAGTTCTGGGGCAAGTTGTACCTCGTCAACTTCATCGTCGGCGTCGCCACCGGCCTCGTGCAGGAGTTCCAGTTCGGGATGGCGTGGAGCGAGTACTCGCGGTTCGTCGGCGACGTCTTCGGTGCTCCGCTCGCCCTCGAGGGGCTGCTCGCGTTCTTCGTCGAGTCGACGTTCCTCGGGCTCTGGATCTTCGGGTGGAACCGCCTGCCGGCGAAACTGCATCTCGCCACCCTGTGGCTCGCCGTCATCGGGTCGTGGGTGAGCGCGTTCTTCATCATCGTCGCCAACTCGTGGATGCAGCATCCCGTCGGCGTCGAACTCGTCGACGGCCGACCCGTCATGACCGACATCTGGGCGGTGCTCACCAACAACACGGCGCTCGCCGCCTACACGCACACGATCTTCGGCTCCGTCGCGGTCGCGGGCGGGTTCCTGCTCGGCATCGCGTGGTACCAGCTCTGGCGACGGCGCAAGGACGGGATCGACGCCGTGGATGCGCGCGGCCGGGTGATCCCCGGTGAAGCGCTCGACATCCCGGGTCGTGACCGCGCCGACCACGGCGTCTGGCTGCGGTCACTGCGCATCGGGGCCGTGGTCGCGATCATCGGTTTCGGCGGCGTCGCGGTCACCGGCGACCTGCAGGCGAAGCTCATGTACGAGCAGCAGCCGCTCAAGATGGCGGCGGCCGAGGCGGCGTGCCACACGGGAACCGAGTTCTCGATCCTCTCCGTCGGAGACCTCGGCGCGCAGGACTGCGACAGCGTGACGACGATCATCGCGATCCCCGGCGTGCTGTCGTTCCTCGCGAAGGGCGACTTCACCACCGAGCTGCCGGGCATCAACGACCTCATCCCGCAGTACCAGGAGGAGCACGGGCTCACCCTGCCCGACGACCCGCGCTACGGCGACCGGGCCGGGCAGACGATCGAGTACCTGCCGCTCATGGAGGTCACCTACTGGGGATTCCGCATCATGATCGGCTTCGGGGCGATCGCCGCCTTCGCCGCCGCCGTCGCACTCTGGCTCACCCGGAAGGGCACGGTGCCGCGCTCGCCGTGGCTCATGCGACTCGCCGTGTTCGGCATCCTCGCCCCCTTCGGCGCCAACATCGCCGGCTGGGTGTTCACCGAGATGGGGCGGCAGCCGTTCGTCGTCGCGCCGAACCCCGACCCGAGCGGCATCGACGGTGTCTTCATGTTCACCGCCGCGGCCGTGTCGCCGGGGGTGACCGCGGGCGAGCTCCTGTTCTCGGTCATCACGCTCACCCTCATCTACGCCGTGATGCTCGTCTTCGAGCTCACGCTGCTCGTGCGGTACGTGCGCAGCGGCGTCGCGGGGGCGATGCCCGAGCTGAATCCGCGGCACGACGACCCGTCCGATCCCGGTGGCCCCGACCACCCCCAGCGTCGCGACGACGTGCTCGCGTTCGCCTACTGAGACGAAGAAGGAGACGAAGAGATGGATGTCCTCCCCACCGTGTGGTTCATCGCGGTCGCGGTGCTCTGGACCGGCTTCCTGCTGCTCGAAGGCTTCGACTTCGGCGTCGGCATGCACCTGCTCGTGCGTGCTCGCGGCGAGCAGGAGAAGCGCCTCATGCTCAACACGATCGGGCCGGTCTGGGACGGCAACGAGGTGTGGCTCATCACGGCGGGGGCCGCGATGTTCGCTGCGTTCCCGCTCTGGTACGCGTCGCTGTTCTCGACGCTCTACGTTCCCCTCGTGTTCGTGCTCCTCGGCCTCATCTTCCGCGCCGTCGCGATCGAGTACCGCGGCAAGGGGCACTCCGACCGCTGGCGGCGCGGGTGGGATCTCGCCCTCGGTGGCGGCTCGTTCCTGGCAGCGTTCGGCATCGGCGCGGCCCTCGCGCTCACCACGACGGGGCTGCCGATCGACGCGAACGGCGACCGGGTCGGCGGACCGTTCGTCTGGCTGACACCGGTCGCCGTGCTCGGCGGGCTCGCGGTCGTCGGCTTCTGCCTCGTGCACGCCGCGACGTTCCTCGCGCTCAAGACCGAGGGACCCGTGCGCGAACGAGCCGGCCGAGACGTCGTGCGGATGGCACCCGTCGCCCTCCTGCCGATCGTCGGCTGGGTCGTGCTCGTGCAGGTGCAGTCGGGCACCGCGGTCTCCTGGGGACTCGTGGTGGTGGCCGCGGTGGCCGCGGTGCTCGGCTGGTTCGCCGCGCGGCGGCGGCAGGAGGGTCGCGCGTTCCTCGGCTTCGCCGCCTTCCTGGTCGCGGGGGCGGCGGCGATCTTCACGGCGGCCTACCCGGCGGTGCTGCCGTCGACCCTCGATCCCGCGTTCACGCTCACGGTGTCGAACGCGTCATCGAGCGACTACACCCTCGGCGTCATGACGGTCGTCGCGGCCGTCGGACTGCCGGTCGTGCTGCTCTACCAGGCGTGGAGCTACTGGGTGTTCCGCAAGCGCCTCCGCGTCGAGCACCTCCCGGCGCCGCACCCGGTCGTGCCCGCCGTCCGCTCGGGAGTGCGGTGACCTCGCCATTTGCCCGAAAGCGCCGCATCACGCGACGCGGAAGCGGCGCTTTCGGGCAAATGGCCATCCACGTCCCCCCGAGAACGCTCGTCGCGCTCGGGGTGGCGGCGGTGGGGCGGGCGGTCGCGCTGCTGCTCGTCGCCGACGGGCTCGCGGGCCTCATCGTGCTCGGGGATGCCGGGGGCGCGGCGATCGCGTCGGCGGGGGTCGTGCTGCGGGCGGCCGCGGGATGGGCGACGGGTGTCACCGGGCGCCGGGCGGCTGCCGCTGCGAAGCTCGGTCACCGCCGCGACCTCGCCCGCGGCGTCGTCGAGCGCGACCTCGACGCGGGATCGGTCGCGGCTCTCGCCGCGCGCGGGCTCGACGACCTCGACGGGTGGTTCACCGGCGTCGTGCCGGCCGCCATCGCGGCCATCGTCGTTCCGCTGGGGCTCGGCGTGCGCATCCTGAGCCTCGACCTGCTGAGCGCGATCGTCGTCGCCGTGACGCTGCCGCTCGTGCCGCTGTTCATGGTGCTCATCGGGATGCACAGCCGCGACAGCGTGCGGTCGGCCCAGGATGCCCTCGCCCGACTCGCCGACCACGTCGCCGAGCTCGCGCGGGGCCTGCCGGTGCTCGTCGGCCTCGGCCGCGACGCGGAGCAGACCCGCCGTCTCGCCGCCATCCAGGACGAGCACACCCGTCGCACGGGCACCGTGCTGAAGACGGCGTTCCTCTCCGCGCTCGCGCTCGAGCTGCTCGCAACCATCTCGGTCGCGATCGTCGCGGTGTTCCTCGGCCTCCGGCTGCTCACGGGCGACGTGACGCTGTTCGACGCGCTCGTCGTGCTGCTGCTCGCGCCCGAGTGCTTCACGGCGCTGCGGGAGCTCGGGGTGGCGCACCACGCTGCGGAGGACGGCCGTGCGGCGCTCGACCGCGTGCGCGCGCTGCTTCCGGGCCGGCGTCGGCCCGTCGTCCCCGCGCCCGGTCCCGGCGTGCGGGTTCGCGACCTCGAGGTCACCTACGCGGGGCGCCGCACGCCCATCCGCGGAGCCGACCTGCACGTCGTGCTCGGCGAGATGGTCGCGCTGGTCGGGCCGAGTGGCGCGGGCAAGTCGACGGTGCTGGCCGCGATCGCCGGGGTGCTGCCCGAGGACGTCCATGTAGCCGGAACGGTCGCCGGCGGCTACCGCGTCGCCTGGGCGCCGCAGGAGCCGCGCACCGTCGGCGACACCGTGCGCGACGAACTCGCGCTGTACGGCGGAGGGGACGAGCTGCTCGCGGAGCTCGACCTCGCCCACCTCGCCGACCGCGCGTGCGGACTGCTCAGCCCGGGGGAGCGTCGTCGCCTCGCCGTGGCCCGAGCGCTCGCCGGGGTCGACGGTGGGGCGCGCGTGCTGCTGCTCGACGAACCGACCGCGCACCTCGACGACGCCGCGGCCGAGCTCGTGCGCGCCGCCATCGTGCGCCGCCGCCCGTACGCGGCGACGGTGCTCGTGAGCCACGACGCCGCCACGCGGGCGCTCGCCGATCGGGCCGTGCTGCTCGGCCCCCCGCCGGCGGCGAACCGCGAGCCGATCCCGTTCCCCGTCCCCGAAGAGCCTTCGCTGCCACCCGCGGCTCTCGCCTCCGGGGGCGTGCCGCACCGCGACCGTGCCGCCGGAACGGTGCGGCTCGTCCTCGCGCCCGCCGCCGCGTGGTGGACGCTGTCGGCCCTCCTCGCCGTCGTCGCGACGGGCATGGGGCTCGCGCTCACGGCCGTCTCCGGCTGGCTCATCGTGCGGGCCGCCGAGCAGCCCGCGATCATGTATCTCCTCGTCGCGATCGTCGGGGTGCGCTTCTTCGGCATCGGCCGCGCGGTCGCCCGCTACGCCGAGCGGCTCGCGACGCATCGCGCGGCCTTCCGCGCGACGGATGCCGTGCGCCTCCTGCTCTGGCGTGCGATCGCCGCGCGGTCGGCGGCGTCGCGGGACCTGCTCGAGGGCGGCCGGGCGGTCGACCACCTCGTCGGGACGGTCGGAACCGTGCGCGACGCGCTGCCCCGGCTGCTCCCGCCTCTCGCCGCGGCGGTCGCGACCGTCGGCGGAGTCGTACTCACCGTGCAACTCGTCGCGCCGGCGGCGACAGGGGTCGTGGCCGCCGGGCTGCTCGCCGCACTCGTCGTGCCCGGGCTCGTCGCGTTCCTCGCCGGTCGCGCCTCTGAAGCCCGCCGCATCACCGGCGGAGGTCGACTGCTGCGGGATGTCGCCCTCCTCGGCGCCGCGGCACGCGACCTGCGGGCCAACGGTGTCGCCGACCGTGCCGTGGCGGGGGTCGACCGCGTCGCCGCCGAGGTCGCGCGGGCCGAACGCCGGGCCGCCCCGGCGGCCGAGGCCGCGCCGGTCGTCGGCGCCGCGCTCGCGGGCCTGACCGCCGCGGCGGCCGGTCTCGTGCTGGCGGCGGCGGGCGGCATCCCGATCTCGACCGTCGCGGTCGTCGTGCTGCTCGTGTTCGCCGCGGGCGACCCCCTCGCCGGCGGTGCCTCCGCCGTGCAGCGGATGCCGGCGCTGCGCACCGCGCTCGCGCGCATCGAACGACTGCTGGCCCGGCCGGAAGCTCCCGAGGGTGGCGACGGTCCCGTGCCGTCGCTCGTCGCGCTGCGGCTCGACGACCTCGCCGTCACCTGGCCCGGCGCGAGCGCCGCCGCCGTCACCGGGGTCAACGGCGAAGTGGGACGCGGCGAGTGGTTGGCGCTCACGGGACCGTCGGGCGCGGGTAAGTCGACGGTTCTCACGGCGCTGCTCGGCGGGATCACTCCCTCCGGCGGTCGGGTGCTCGCGAACGGCGTCGACCTCGCGACCCTCGATGTGGCCGGCTGGCGGCGTCGCGTCGCGTGGTGCCCGCAGGACGCGCACGTGTTCGACTCCACCCTGCGCGGCAACCTCGCCCTCGCGCGCCGCGACGGCGACGAGCAGCGGATGCGCGACGCCCTGCACCGGGTGGGGCTCGCTCCGCTGCTGCGGGAGCTCTCCGCGGGTCTCGACGGACGCGTCGGTCGCGGGGGCCGCGCGCTGTCCGGCGGGGAGAGGCAGCGGCTCGCGGTCGCGCGGGCGTTGCTCGCCGACGCCGACGTCGTGCTGCTCGACGAGCCGACGGCGCACCTCGACGCCCCCACGGCGGAGGCGCTCCTCGCCGACCTGCGGTTGGCTCTCGCCGATCGGATCGTCGTGATCGTCACCCACCGGCCCGCCGACCTCCGCCCGGAGGATCACGTCGTCGTCCTCGGTGGTCGAGTAGCCGCGTAGCGGCGTGTCGAGACCGCGCGCGAGGGTCTCGACACGCCTTCGGCGCTACTCGACCACCGAGGGGAGGTCGTCGAGCATCGGCACCTGACCGGCGACGAGCAGCGAGCGCGCCCGCGCGACCGGCACCCATTCGGCGCGATCGATCTCGGGGAACGACTCGCGTCGCCCCGACCGCGGCGGCCATTCGAGCTCGAAGAGGTTGCTCCGTACCTCCGCGGGGTCGAAGCCCGACCCGTCGCCGTGGAACACCGTCAGCAGCTTCCCCGACGAGTACCGGTACTCGCCCAGCAGCTCGTAGGGAACCGCGGGCGCAGGCACCCCGATCTCTTCGGCGAACTCGCGGCGTGCGACCGCGAGCAGCTCTTCCCCGGGGTCGACGAGCCCTTTCGGGATCGACCACGCCCGTTCCTGCTTGCGCGCCCAGTACGGCCCGCCCATGTGACCGAGCCAGACCTCACCGCCACCCGCACGGGAGAGGAGAATTCCCGCCGATCGCTCCGCCACGGGCGGCTCAGCTGTCGAGAACGGGCATCGCCGACGTCGTCACGTGCAGGTTGCCGCGGTCGCGACGCCGCCCGACGAAGACGGCCGTCGCCGACTCCTGCACCGCGACGACGTTCGTGACCGTCGCGTGACCGGCGGCGAGGAGGGCGGCATCCGAGCCCTCGATCGGCTCCTCGGGCAGTTCGCGCACGGTGAGCCGCACGTCGCCCTCGATCGGTTCGGTCATCGTCGTCTGCACGATACCGAACGGGGCGAGGGTGGCCTCGCGCAGCTCGATCTCGGTGCCCGGGGGGAGGTTGGGCACGTTGAGGTTGAACACCGTGCCGTGCTGGTGTTCGAGCAGCACGGGGATGAGGTCGCGCACGAACCCGGCGGCGGTCTCCCAGTGGTACGCGTCGGGGGCGAGCCCGACGTCGAGCGACACGGCGAGTCCGCAGGCATCGTTGACGCCGCCGGTGAGCGCCGCGCCGACGGTGCCGGAGTGCAGGATGACCCGACCGAGGTTGGCGCCGCGGTTGATGCCGGAGAGCACGAGGTCGGGCGGCGGTCCGAAGGCGCCGTGCGCGGCGAGCAGGGCGATGAGCCCGGGGGCCGCGCGCACGCTGAACGCCGGGATGCCCGGCACCTCCGACAGCTCGCGCTTCTCGACCTTGATCGTCGAGGCGTCGGTGTGGCCGGTGACGGCGATCGTATTGGTGCCGGTGATGGCGGCGCTCGATCCGCTCGCCTCCTCGGCGGGGGCGGCGATGACGACATCGAGTCCGGCGTCGATCGCGGCGTGGGCGAGGGCGTAGAGCCCGGGCGAGGCGATGCCGTCGTCGTTGGTGATCAGTGCGCGGGTCATTCCGTGGCCTCCTCGGCGGTGGACTGTTCGACGGCGGCCGCCAGCTGGTCGGGGGTGACCTCGCGCACCGAGCCGCTCTCGGGCGACGCGACCGCTCCGCCGCCGGGGAGCGGTCGGATGACCACGAGTTGCCGCAGCCGCTCGATGGTGGCGGCCTCGCCGGTGCCGAGCCCGTGCCGCGTGACGTTCTGCGCGCCGGCCGCCGCGCCGAGCAACGCGGCGTCGGTGATCGAACCGCCTCCGGCGAGCACCGAGCAGAACGCCCCGACGAACGAGTCGCCCGCGCCGGCCGAGTCGACGACCTCCATGCGCGGGGCGACGACCTCGTGCACGGCGCCCTGGTGCAGCAGCAGCGCCGACTCCTCGGCGCGCGTGACGACGACGACCTCCGCTCCGGCATCGTGCAGGGCGCGCATGGCGGTGACGATCTGATCGATGTCGGACTTCGTGGCGATCCGGCCGTCGTCGAGCAACTCCTGGTCGCTCACCTTCGCGACGGTCACGCCTCCCGCGAGCGCCGCATCCAGCCGTTCCCCGGCGAGGTCGACGACGACGCGCACACCGCCCGTGCGCAGGTCGGCGGCGAGGCGGCGATAGAAGTCGGCGGGGAGGATGCCCGAGCCGTGCGGCCCCGAGAGGATGACGAGCGACGCGTCGAGCCCCGTGCGGAGGGTGAGCCCGTAGAGCTCGTCCTGCTCGTGCCGCGAGAGAGCGTCGCCGCCGGACTCGATGATCGGAACCTTCTCGCCCGCGGTGCGGCGGTCGTGCACGAACACCCCGCCGCGTGCCTGACGCGGGAAGCCGACGATCGGGATGCCCTCCTCCTGCAGCAGGAACCCCAGCACCCGGCCGGTCTCACCCGACAGCGCCGAGCAGAGCTTCACGTCGCAGCCGAGCGACTGCAGCATCCGGGCCTGCCAGACGCCCTGCCCGCCGGCGTGGACGTGGACGTCCCCGTCGTCGTCGTGCTCTTCGACCGTGATCTCGAGCACGGGCGACGGGGCGAAGATGACGACGTCGCTCATCGCCCCAGGGTAAAGAGAACCCCCCTGACGGATCAGGGGGGTTTCTCCGCACCGCGGCGGGTGCTAGGGCCTCAGGGGCGGGACGGGGTCACGCCCACTGCCAGCTCGCGAGGATCGACTCGGAGACCGCGATCCGGTCGCCTTCGGCAAGCGACTCGCTGAACGAGAAGGTCACGACGTAGGTCTGGCCGGCGTTGGTCGGGTAGTACTGCTCGACCCAGTACAGCACGCCCTCGGAGGTGAACTTGGCGGTGATGTGCGCCGACTCGGAGCCGGCGATCGAGACGCGCGGCTGCACGGTGACGTCGGTCGCTCCCGCACCCTCGAGCTCCGGCACGCCGATCTCCTCGACCTGGTCGGGGCTGATCTCCCCGGCCGGGGAGAGCAGCACGTTGACGTTGTCGGAGAAGCCGTCGGTGTCGGTGAGGTCGGCCGCGAGGGTGTCGGGGTCGAACCCGGCGGAGCTCTCGGGCACGTCCCAGCCCTCGGGGACGTGGTAGCTGTACCCGTCGCCCTCGATGAGCACACCGGTCGCGGCCTCCGCCGAGATCTCGGGGGCCCCGTTCTCGGTCTCGGTGCCGGTGTCGGTGCCGGTGTCGGTACCGGTGGGCGGGGCGACGACGCCGCAGCCGGCGAGGGTGAGGGCGAGCGCGGCGGCGCCGGCGAGAGCGGACAGGGAGACGAGACGACGAGTCATGCCTCGAGCGTAGAGAAAAACTCAGAGACGCGCGGACCACTTGACACGGGGCGACACGCGCCAGACTGGGAATCTTCCCCACCCCGAACCGGTTGGATGTTGACATGACAACTTCTGGAGAGTCCGCTCCCGTCGAACTCGGCCTCGACACCTTCGGCGACGTCACCGTCGACCTCGCGGGCAACCGCGTGCCGTACGGCCAGGTCATCCGCGACGTCGTCGAGCAGGGCGTGCGCGCCGACGAGCTCGGCGTCGACTTCTTCGGCGTCGGCGAGCACCACCGCGACGACTTCGCGATCTCGAGTCCCGAGCTCGTGCTCGCCGCGATCGCCGCGCGTACTGAGCGCATCAAGCTCGGCACCGCCGTCACGGTGCTCTCCTCCGACGACCCGGTGCGCGTCTTCGAGCGCTTCGCGACGCTCGACGGCATCTCGAAGGGCCGCGGCGAGATCATCCTCGGCCGCGGCTCGTTCACCGAGTCGTTCCCGCTCTTCGGCTACCCGCTCACCGACTACGAGAAGCTCTTCGAGGAGAAGCTCGACCTGCTCCACGCGCTGCTCGAGGAGGGTCCGGTCACGTGGGAGGGCGAGACGCGGGCCGCACTGAACAACCAGCACGTCTACCCGAAGACCGAGTCGGGTCGCATCAAGGCGTGGGTCGGCGTCGGCGGCTCCCCGGAGTCGGTCGTGCGCGCCGCGCGGTACGGCTTCCCGCTCACCCTCGCGATCATCGGCGGCGCGCCCGCGCGCTTCGCGCCCTACGTCGACCTCTACCACCGCGCGCTCGCACAGCTCGGCACGCCTGACCTGCCCGTCGCGGTGCACTCTCCGGGCTTCATCGCCGACACCGACGAGGAGGCCGCCGACCTCCTCTGGCCGCACCAGAAGGAGATGTTCGACCGCATCGGCAAGGAGCGGGGCTGGGGTCCGATGACGCGCGACCACTTCGAGGAGGAGATCGCGCACGGCGCCCAGCACACCGGGTCGCCCGAGACGGTCGCCCGCAAGATCGCCGACACCGTGCGCACCCTCGGCATCCAGCGCTTCGACCTCAAGTACACGGCCGGCACGGTGCCGCACGAGCACGCGCTGCACGCGGTCGAGCTCTACGGTCAGGTCGTCATCCCGCGCGTGCGCGAGCTGCTCGCGCAGGATCCGATCGAGGCTCTCACCGGTCAGAAGCGCTCCTGACCGTCGAGGGGGGCTCCTAAGCTCGGAGGATGTCCCGACCGAGTCGCTTCGCCGGGCTCCGGATGCGACTGGGGCTCGGCTTGCGCGGAGCCGCGGATGAAGACGAGTACCGCGAGCGCCGGGTGCGAGGTGCGATCTACTACACGAGCCGCCAGGAGCACGAGAAGCTGACGATCTTCGTCGAGCGCTTCCCCGGCTCGGGCGGACCGACTGCCCGCACCTACGTCCTCGTGCACGGGATCGGAGTCTCGTCGCGCTACTTCCACCCGCTCGCGGCCGAGCTCGCGCGCACCGGACGGGTCTTCCTCGTCGACCTGCCCGGCTACGGCGAGTCTCCGGATCCGAAGCGGGATGTGACGCTCGCCGACCACGCCGAGGTGCTCGCGGCCTTCCTGCGGCAGCTCGAGGTGCCCGATCCCGTCATCGTCGGCCACTCCTGGGGTGCGCAGGTGGTCTCGATGCTCGCCGAGCGGCATCCCGACGTGCCGCGCACGGTCGTGCTGCTCTCGCCGACCCTCGAGCCGATCGCCCGCACCCCGTGGCGGGCGATCGCCCGCCTGCTGCACGATGCGACGCGCGAGCCTCCCGCGGTGTTCTGGATCGCCGCGACCGACTACCTCGTGCGCTGCGGCCTGCGGTACCTGCTGCGGCAGATGCCGCACATGATCGCCGACCGGCCCGAGGACCGTGTCGGGGAGCACCGGGCGCGCACGCTCGTCGTCAACGGCGACCGCGACCCGATCGTGGGCTCCGGGTGGGCGCGGGACCTCGCCGACGCGCATCCCGACGGCGAGTTCCGGGAGGTGAACGGACCGCACGTGATCATGCACACCCGGCCCGAGCTGATCGCGCGCCACATCACGGCCTTCGTCACGGACGGTGCGCCGTGAACGTCGTGCGGCAGGCCAGGATCGCGCTCGGCGACTACCCGAACGCGATCCGGATGCGCGGGCTCGGCTTCGCGGCACGGGTGCCCTCCGCGTACGGGGCGGGGACGGCGCGGCCCGTCGTACTCGTACCCGGCGTGTACGAGCGCTGGCACTTCCTGCGGCCCGTCGCCGACAGTCTCGCCGAAGCCGGGCACCCCGTGCACATCGTCCCGGAGCTCGGCGTCAACGCCCGCGCCATCCCGCGCACCGCCGAACGACTGCTCGCCTTCCTCACGCGCCACGACCTCCGGGGCGTCGCGCTCGTCGCCCACAGCAAGGGCGGCCTCATCGGCAAGGCCGCGATGCTCGAGGACGCCGGGGGCCGCATCGACAGGCTGGTCGCCGTGGCCACGCCGTTCTCCGGTTCGCGGATGGCCGACCTCATGGTCGTGCCGGCGCTCCGGGTGTTCCGGCCGCGGAATCCCGTCATCCGCCGGCTCGTCGCCGAGCGCGAGGTCAACACCCGCATCACGTCGATCTTCCCCGCCTTCGACCCGCACATCCCCGAAGGAAGCGTGCTCGAAGGCGCCATCAACGTACGGCTCGACGTCGTCGGGCACTTCCGGGTGCTCGAGGATCCCGCCGCGCTCGACGCCGTGGTCGCCGCCGTCGAGAAGGACTCGGTGGTCGAGTAGCGGCTGCGCGGGCTACTCGACCAGCGAAGGTCCCGCGAGCACGAGCAGGGCGACATCGACGAGCGCGGCGAGGATCACGAGGCGGAATGCCCACCGGCTGCCGCGCAGGCCGAGCACGACGGCGGCCGCCGAGGCGCCGAGCGAGAGCACGAGGCCGACGACGGTGAGGACGCCGGGGCCGAGCCCGACGGCGAGCGCACCCGCCGCGCCCGCGAGCGCCGCGCCCGCGAGCACGGTCGACGCTCGCGCGCCGATCCGGTGGGGGAGCCCGCGCACCCCGGTGGCGGCGTCGTCGGCGAGGTCGGGCAGCACGTTCGCGACATGCGCGGCGAGGCCGAGCAGCGCCCCCGCGACGACCGCCCACCACGCCGGAGCCGATGGCTGCGGCAGGGCCGTGGTCGCGAGCGCCGGCAGCAGGCCGAAGCTCACGAGGTACGGCAGCGGCGAGAGCATCCCGTGTTTGAACCACGCGTTGTAGGCCCAGCCGCCCGCGAGCGCGACGAGATGCACGAGGGCGAACGGGATGCCGAGCAGCGGCGAGAGGGCGATCGCGAGGAGCGCCGCCGCGAGGGCCGCGCCCCGCACGACGCCGACACGGACGTCGCCGCGGGCGACCGGTTTGTCGCGGCGCCCGGCCGCGCGATCGCGTTCGGCGTCGAGCCAGTCGTTGGAGAGTCCGACCGAGAGCTGGTTGAGTGCGAGCACGAGCCCGAGCAGCACGAGTCGCGCGGGTTCGAGCCCGACAGCCACGCCGAGCAGCACGACGATGAGTGTGACGCCCGTCGCCGGCACCGGGTGGGACGAGCCGAGGATCGCCGCCGGGGTGCGCATCGCCCCAGCGTACGGGCGTATCGGCGCGCGACCACCGTGCTCTAGCATCCCGTCATGGCCCGACGTCGTGCGCTCGTCGCCGTCGTGGCCGTGCTCGCGCTCTCCGGCTGCGCGACCACGCAGCCGACGCACTCGGCACCCCCCGAGCCGTGGGACGTGGCGACCACCACCGAGATCGACCCGCTCACGCAGTACGTCGAGACGCGACTCGAGGCGATGACGCTCGAGCAGAAGATCGCCGGCCTCTTCATGGTGCACGTCGCGGGGCACGAGCCGGGGCCGATCCGACAGGTGATCGAGGCGTGGGGTGTCGCCGGCGTGATCCTCATGGGCGACAACGTCGTCTCGGTCGAGCAGGTGGCCGCGCTCACGAGCGGTTTGAGCACCGACCCGGGGCTGCCCGTGCTCACCGGCATCGACCAGGAGGGCGGCACGGTGCGTCGGCTCCCCGACTCCGGTCCCGGTGCCGGGGCGTTGCGGGGACAGGATCCGTCGGTCACCCAGGCGGCGTTCGCCCAGCGCGGCGCCCTCGTCGCGTCCGCCGGCGTCACCATGAACTTCGGGATCGTCGCCGACGTCACCGCCGACCGCAGCTCGTTCATCTTCGCGCGCACCTACGGCCCCGATCCCGGTGCCGCGGCCGGCCACGTCGCCGCCGCGGTCGCCGGCGAAGAGGGACTCACGCTCTCGACGCTCAAGCACTTCCCCGGTCACGGTGCAGCGCCCGGCGACTCGCATTCCAGTGTCCCGACCACGGGCATGGGTCTCGACGAGTGGCGGGCGACCCAGGCTCCGCCGTTCGCGGCGGGCATCGACGCGGGGGCGGAACTCGTGATGCTCGGGCACCTGCGGTACGCCGCCGTGGACTCGGCGCCCGCATCGCTGTCCCCGACGTGGGTCGGCATCCTCCGCGACGAGTTGGGCTTCGACGGCATCATCGTGACCGACGACATGGTGATGCTGCAGAACTCGGGCGAGGACGCCTACGCCGACCAGGCGGCGAACGCCGTCGCCTCGATCGGTGCCGGTGCGACCCTCCTCCTCTACGTCGGACCCGTCGACGTGCCGAGTGCCGTCGGAGCCATCGCCGCCGCGGTGCGCGACGGGCGCATCCCCGTGGCGACGATCGACGACGCCGCGCGGCGGCTGCTCGAACTACGCCGCGGGATGTCGACGCAGACCGGCCCGTACGTCTACTGCGGTGCGGAGTGCCGCGACCTCGTCTCCTGAGCCGGCTCTCAACCCGCGAGGCCGCTGATCGACCGCAGCGGCAACCCGAGGTGGGCGGCGTAGCGCTCGAGGGCGCGTTCTGCTCCCCGTCGCACGACGGCGGAGAGGATGCGGAGGGGCGCGACCGCGACGTCCACGCCGGCGGCACGCACCGTGCGCTTCCAGGTGCCGACGATCTCGCCGTTCGCGACGATCGTCGGGAGGAACATGCCGTTGCCGCCCGGCAGCACGTCGGAGAGCGGTCGTCCGGCGAGCGGGGCGCTGCGGTCGGTGTAGCCGAGCAGGTACTCGTCGAACCCCGGGAGCGCGTGCACGCCTGCGACGGCTTCGGCGAGCCCCGGGGCCATCCGGTAGACGACCCCGTCGAGCTCGAGCCGCTCGAACTCGTCGTCGACCGCGGCGAGCCCCTCCCGGACGTCGCCGAGGGTGAGGCCGGTCCACCACGCGAGGTCGCGATCGGTGGCCGGGCCGCGGGCGTACAGGTAGCGGCGCGCGATCTCGCGGAGCGCGGCGTCGCGATCGAGCCGCCGGGGCTCGCGCACGTGATCGTCGAGGAGCGTCCAGGTGTCTTTGCCGGCGATCACGGCGACGCCGCTCTGCGCGAGTCGCACGAGGAGATGCGCCCCGCGCTGACCCGACACGTCGAGCCCGTCGGCGTCGAAGGCCGCGAGCAGCTCCCGCCGTTCGAGTCGCCCGGCGCCCGCGAGCCGCTCCCGGGCGATCCTCTCGGCCCGCGCGAAGTCCGGCGCGTCGAGGCCCAGTTGCCGGTGGCGCCCGGCGGTGGCGCGGTGCTCGCGTTCCGCGGTGAGCGCGATCATCCAGCCGACGTCGTCGGCGGCCACGACGTGCAGGGTCGAACGGAACGGCCAGGAGCGCACGAGCTCGCCCGCCGCGAACGCCGCCTCGACGGTCGCCGCCGTCGTCGCGGAGCGCAGCCCGATCGACCAGAGCGCGCCGGTGTAGTCCTGGCCCTGCAGAGCGAGGAGTCGACGCACCGTCGCGGCAGGCGAGAGGTCGGGGCCGCCCGCGATCCCGAGCGCGGTGAGACGCAGCGCGGTGAGGCGGCGGCGGTCGGCGTCGAACGGACGGGTCACCCGTCCAGTATCGGGCGGAGGTGCGACGCGGAGGCGAACCTCAGTCGAGGGGGAGGGTCGGCAGCTGGATGTCGGGGTCGTCGTCGGAGGTGACGACGTAGGTGGGGCCGGACTGGTCGGGCGTGGCCTGCGCCGAGGCGGGCGAGACGGCGAGCACGCCGCCGACGGCGATCGTGACGACGCCGAGGCCGAGACCGGCGGTGGCGAGGCCTCGCAGTACCGTGAGACGCGAGCTGCGGTGCATCCCGAAGAGCATCATGCCGAGCGCGGCGAGCGCGGTGGCGCCGGCGGCGACGATGACAGCGGCGAACAGCCCGGAGTCGGGCGCGGCCGAAGCGGCGGCGGTGGTGAAGAGCGCGGCGGACATGCCTTGCTGTTCCTCTCGGGGGAAAGGGAACCGCGGGTCTGGGGGACCTGCCCGGCGGGGGAGCCGGGCGCGGGTGAAGCCTGGGGGGTGAGGCGGGTGGCGGCGTGTCCGCACAAAGGGGGACTCGCAACCGAAGACGAAACTACCCGTCCGCGGCGCGGAGGGTCAAGGATGTCGTTCCCCCGTCTTCGGGGGCAACCCGACCGAGGCACACGACCTCGGGGGTCAGAGCACGCCGAGGGCGGTGAGGCTCTCGCTGAGGCCCGCCCCGTCGGCGGGCGCCACCCAGGGCACCGCCGCACCCGGGTCGCCCTCGGTGGAGCGTCCTCCCGCGAGCACCGCCTCTCCGGGGGTGAGTCGTCGGATCGCGACCGCGCGCACGTGACCGGGATGCGTCGTCGCGAAGTCGCCGTAGATGCTCTCGTCGTGTTGGCCGTCGTCGCCGACGAGGAGCCAGCGGATGCGGGGGAACTCCTCGGCGAGCCGTTCGAGGCTCCGCCGCTTGTGCACACGACCGCTGCGGAACCAGTGCTCGGGCGCCGGTCCCCAGTCGGTGAGCAGCAGAGGTCCGCGCGGGTAGAGGTTGCGGGTGAGGAAGCGCGTGAGGGTCGGCACGACGTTCCAGGCCCCCGTCGAGAGGTACACGACGGGCGCACCGGGATGCGCGCGCGTGATGCGCTCGTAGAGCACCGCCATGCCGGCGACGGCGGTGCGAGCGTGCTCGTCGAGCACGAAGGTGTTCCAGGCGGCCAGGAACGGGCGCGGGAGGGCGGTCACCATGACGGTGTCGTCGATGTCGGAGACGAGGCCGAACTCGGCCGACTCGTCGACCACGTACACGGGCGCGTCGACGGCGTCCCGACCGGGGAAGGAGAGGCGGACGGTCGACCAGCCGGGGGCGACGTCGGACTCGACGCGCGCGTCGATCACACCCCCGCGATCGGTGCGCACCGTGCTCTCCACCGCGCCGGCGGTGACCGCGACCTCGGCATCCCGCACGGGGACCGAGGTGAAGCTGCGCCAGCCGCGGATGCTCGTGAAGCGGTCGACCCCGGGCTTGCGGAGCACGACGCGTCCGAGCACGCGCACCCACCCGTCACCGCCGTAGCCGACGAAGGGCACGACGGTCGGCACCCGACCCGCGCGGCGGGCCCACCCGGACCGGAGTCGATGCAGCGCGTCGCCGATGCGGAGCGTGAATCGCAGCACCGGACCCGCCATGCCTCCCAGTGTGTCATGACGACATTTCAGGGAATCCTCGACACTCGCGGGTCTAGACTCACGGACGGATCAGGCTGAGGAGACCCCGATGGTACAGACGCATCTGGAAGCTCCGCGGGTCGAGGGGACCGCGGTCATCCGCAACGAACCGGTGCAGGCCCGCAGCGCTGCCCGGCTCACGGCACTGCTCGACGCCGCCGCGCACGTCGTGCACGAGATCGGCTACGAGCGGCTCACCACCGCGATGGTCGCCGATCGCGCCGGAGCCTCGATCGGCACCGTCTACCGCTACTTCCCCGATCGCATCGCCGTGCTCCAGAGCCTCGCGGCGCGCAACGCGGAGCGCACGAGCGGGCTCGCCCTCGCCGAGCTCTCCAACTCCGCGCACCGCGACTGGCTGACCGCGCTGTCGGCGGCGTTCCACCACGTGATGATCGCGTTCCGCGATGAGCCGGGCTTCGCGTCACTCCGCTACGGGGATGCCATCGACCTGCGGCCCGCGAGCGGCACCCCCGCGCTGCAGGCGTTCGCGGATGCGCTGTTCGACGCCCTCGTCGCGCGCTTCGACCTCGACTCCTCCGCCGAGGCCCGTGCGGCCTTCGCGGCCTCCGTCGTCGCGTCGGATGCGCTGTGTGCTCGCGCGTTCCGCCTCGACCCGGCGGGCGACGAGCGCTTCCTCGCGGCGGGCCGCGCCGCGACCGCCGCCCTCCTCCAGCCCTATTGGGGCTGACCATCTCGGTGGTCGAGTAGCCGCGCAGCGGCGTGGCGAGACCCGGCGTGCGTCTCGACACGCGCCTTGCGGCGCTACTCGACGACCGATGAGGGGTCAATCCTCCGTGGTGGTGGCGTCGCCGTCGCCGGGGCGGTCCCAGTGCCGCGCCTCGGAACGCTCGAGCAGCTTCTTCACGACGACGATGCCGACGACGAAGAGCACGATCGCGCCCACGAAGAGGTAGCCCGCGAAGTGCACGGTGCTCGCGAGCTCGCGATACGACACGGCCGCCACCGAGCCGAAGGTGACGTAGAGCAGCGCCCAGAGCACGCACGCGGGAGCCGTCCACGCGATGAACCGCCGGTACGGCATGTTGCTCATGCCGACGGTGACGGGCACGAGCGAGTGCAGTACCGGCAGGAAGCGCGACACGAACACGGCGATCCCCCCGCGCCGATCGACGTAGTTGGCGGCACGTTCCCAGTTCTTGACCCCGATGCGCCGACCGAGACGCGAGTCGCGGATGCGCGGCCCGAAGAAGCGTCCGAGCGCGAAGCCGACGCTCTCGCCGCCGAGCGCGCCGACGACGACCGCGACGAGCAGCCCGATGTACTGCACGGGGTTCTGCACCGCCGTCGCCGCGACGAGCACGATCGTGTCACCCGGCACGACGAGGCCGATGAGGATCGACGTCTCGAGGAAGATGCCGAACCCGGCGAGGAGGGTGCGGGCGATCGGGTCGACGCTGCGCACGAGGTCGAGCACCCAGATCAGGGCGTCGTTGATCCACTCGTTCACGCCGCGACCTCCGGAAGCGGGCGGCGGAGGGCATCCAATCGTCGCCGCCAGCTGTCGAGCCGCCCGGGCTGCTCGGCGGTCGCGGGGCCGTCGACCCACGAGGTGACGATGCGGATGCCGTGGAGGGCGTTGAGCGCCCACACCTCACACCCTTCGAGATCCTCCGGACGCGCCTCCTCGCGCAGCACGTCGACGCCGGTCGCCGTGGCGAGGGCGAGCACGCTGCGCAGGGTCACGCTGTCGATCCTCGCGATCTCGTCTGAGGGGATGGCGAGAGCGTCGCCCCGCCACCAGGCGAGACACGTCGTGGAGCCGTCCGCGACCCAGCCCTCGGGGGTGAGGATGACGGCATCCCCGGCTCCTTTCGACTGCACCGACGTGCGCAATCGGGTCATCGCCTCGAGGTCGGGCCCCTTGAACCGCGGCTCCGTGCGCGGGTCGCGGCCGGTGTGCGTCGCGAGCACGATCGACCGGGAGAGCTCCGGGGCGGGTCGCAGGCGGAACAGGAGCTGCGGGCTCAGCAGCTGCGTGCGCAGCTCCACGCGAGGGAACCAGGCGCCCTCGCGCGGAATGGCGGCGATCGCGGCGTCGAAGAACGCGTCCGGCTCGAGGCGGGGGAGGAGTCCCCGTGGGATGGAGGTCAGGAACCGCGTACGGTGCAGGTCGAGGGCGAGCACGGTGCCGTCGGCCACGAGCCACGAGTCGGCTGCCTCGATCGACGCCGGCATCACATCGCAGTCGTCGCGCGCCTCGAGCACGCCACCCTCCCACCGGAAGGTCGTGGCCGCCGCGCTCATAGGATCAGGCTATGCGTCGTCGGCTGCTGCGCCACTCCCTCGCGCAGGGTCTCGATCCCGAGGCGGCGTTCCGTGCGCTCGCGGCGACGCACGACGACCTGTTCTGGCTCGACAGCGGGGCGCACGGCGTGCACGTCCTCGGCTCCGGCACACGCATCCTGCCCGAACGCGGGCAGGTGCTCGACACCCTCCGCGACGAGCTCGACCGGGAGCCGATCGAGCTGTACCGCTCCTACCCGGGGTTCGACGGCTTCCGCCTCGGACTCGTCGGCTGGGTCGGCTACGAGGTGCGGGAGGAGACCACGCAGGTGCCCGTCACGCGCCGTTCCCGGCATCCCGAGGCGGCGTTCCTGCGGGTCGACCGCGCCCTGGCGATCGACGTCGAAGCGGGCACCGCCGACCTCCTCGCGCTCGGCGACGAGTGGACGGGAGAGCTCGCCGCCTGGCGTGACGACCTCGTGGCGCGGCTGGCCGATCCGCCGCCTCCGGCGCCCGGCGTGCCGAGCGAGGCCGCGGTGCGCTGGCGCGACGACGAGAGCACCTACCTCGCGCACGTGCGGGCCTGCCTCGACGCCATCCGCGAGGGCGAGACCTACCAGATCTGTCTCACCACGCAGGCCGAGGTCGACGGCGCCTTCGACGACATCGCCAGCTACCTCGCCCTGCGCGCGAGTTCCTCGAGCCACCACGGCGGGTTCCTCCGCATCGCCGGCACGAGCCTGCTGTCGGCGAGCCCCGAGCGCTTCCTCGAGGTGGATGCCGAGGGGCTCGTACGCACGCGTCCGATCAAGGGCACCCGACCCCGGGCGAGCGTGCACATCGTCGACGAGGAGCTCGCCAACGAACTGTGGGAGAGCGAGAAGGAGCGCGCCGAGAACGTCATGATCGTCGACCTCATGCGCAACGACCTGTCGCGCGTGTGCGAGCTCGGCTCGGTCGCGGTGACCAGCCTCCTCGCCGTGGAGAGCTACCCCGCGGTGCACCAGCTCGTCTCGGAGGTCGAGGGTCGCCTCAAGCCGTGGCTCACCGCCGTCGACGCCCTCGGCGCGTGCTTCCCCGCGGGGTCGATGACGGGAGCGCCGAAGATCCGCGCGACGCAGCTCCTCGACACGCTCGAGTCGGGGCCGCGCGGCCCCTACGCGGGTACCTTCGGCTTCTTCGGCTACGACGGTCAGGCCGACCTCGCGATGGTCATCCGCACGATCGTGATGGATGCCACCGGTGCGTCGGTCGGCGCGGGCGGCGGCATCACGACGCTCTCGAACCCCGAGGAGGAGTACGAGGAGATGCGGCTCAAGGCGCGTGCGCCCCTCGCCGCGCTGCGGATGCGGGGCTGACCCGGCCGCCTGGCCCGGTGCTACCCTGAACCCGTGCGCGCATCCCTGCTCCTCCTTCGCCGCCGCGACGAGGCCTAGCCAGCCGGACCCCTCGTCGCGGAGCCGCTCCTGTGCTGTCCGACAGCACGCCCGGTCCCCACCCGACGAGGAAGCCGCACGATCATGACCCCGACTGCAGGGAACGCCATGCCTGACGCCCAGCCGCGCGACGAGCGCGACGAGAACGACTACGACTTCGCCGTCATCCAGGCGAAGTGGATCGCCCGCTGGGAGGAGACGAAGCCGTTCGAGACGGCCGGCGTCTCCGACACCAAGCCGCGCAAGTACGTGCTCGACATGTTCCCGTACCCCTCGGGCGACCTCCACATGGGTCACGCCGAGGCCTTCGCGTTCGGCGACATCGTCGCGCGCTACTGGCGGCAGCAGGGCTTCAACGTGCTGCACCCGATCGGCTGGGACTCGTTCGGCCTCCCCGCCGAGAACGCCGCGATCAAGCGCGGTGTCGACCCGCGCGAGTGGACCTACGCGAACATCGCCCAGCAGAAGGCGTCGTTCGTGAAGTACGGCGCGTCGTTCGACTGGAGCCGCGAGCTCCACACGAGCGACCCCGAGTACTACCACTGGAACCAGTGGCTGTTCCTGAAGCTGTACGAGAAGGGCCTCGCCTACCGCAAGGCGTCGTACGTCAACTGGGACCCGGTCGACCAGACCGTGCTCGCCAACGAGCAGGTGCTGCCGGACGGCACGTCGGAGCGCTCCGGCGCGATGGTCGTGAAGAAGAAGCTCACGCAGTGGTACTTCAAGATCACCGACTACGCCGACCGGCTGCTCGACGACCTGAACCAACTCGAGGGTTCGTGGCCGAGCAAGGTCATCGCGATGCAGCGCAACTGGATCGGGCGCTCCACGGGTGCCGAGATCGAGTTCGAGGTCGAGGGGCGCTCCGAGAAGGTGCCGGTCTTCACGACCCGCCCCGACACGATCTTCGGCGCGACCTACATGGTGGTGGCGCCCGACTCCGACCTCGCCGCGGAACTGGCGTCGGGTTCGAGCGCCGAGGTGCGGATGCGGTTCCAGGACTACCTCGAGCAGGCGCAGCGCGCGACGGAGATCGAACGACAGGATGCCGACCGCGAGAAGACCGGCGTCTTCCTCGACCGGTTCGCGATCAACCCGGTCAACGGGGAGCGCCTGCCGATCTGGGCGGCCGACTACGTGCTCGCCGATTACGGGCACGGCGCGATCATGGCCGTGCCCGCGCACGACCAGCGCGACCTCGACTTCGCGATCAAGTTCGACCTGCCGGTGCGCGTCGTCATCGACACGAACGCCCCCGTCACGGGCGCCATCCCGGTCATCACCCCGGAGATGCTCGAGGCGGGCGAGATCCCGGCGCTCGACCCGAAGTCCACCGGCGCGGCGCTGCACGGCGACGGCCGACTGATCAACTCCGGCGCACTCGACGGGCTGAGCGTGTCGAACGCGAAGGGCAAGGCCGTCGAACTGCTCGAGCGACTCGGAGCCGGCCGGGCGGCCAAGACCTACCGCCTGCGCGACTGGCTCATCTCGCGCCAGCGCTTCTGGGGCACCCCCATCCCGATCCTGCACGCCGACGACGGTTCGCTGCATCCCGTGCCGGAGGACCAGCTGCCGATCGTGCTGCCGCCGACCGACGGACTCGACCTCACGCCGAAGGGCACGTCGCCGCTCGGCGCCGCGACGGACTGGGTCGAGACCACGCTGCCCGACGGGCGACCCGCGCGCCGCGACCCCGACACGATGGACACCTTCGTCGACTCGTCGTGGTACTTCCTGCGCTTCCTCGACCCGAACGACCCGACCAAGGCGTTCGACCAGGCGGAGGCCGCCAAGTGGGCGCCGGTCGACCAGTACGTCGGCGGCGTCGAACACGCCATCCTGCATCTGCTCTACGCGCGCTTCATCACCAAGGTGCTGTTCGACATGGGCTACCTCGACTTCACCGAGCCGTTCAGCGCCGTGCTCAACCAGGGCATGGTGCTCATGGATGGCGCCAAGATGTCGAAGTCGAAGGGCAACCTCGTCGAGTTCGCGAGCGAGCTGAGCGCCTACGGCGCCGACGCGCTGCGGCTCACGATGGCGTTCGCCGGCCCCCCGGAGGATGACATCGACTGGGCCGACGTCTCGCCCACCGGTTCGTCGAAGTTCCTCGCACGCGCCTGGCGCATCTCGGGCGAGGTCACCTCCGCCCCGGACGTCGAGTGGAAGGGTGGCGACAAGGCGCTGCGACGCGCGACCCACCACCTGCTGGCCGACGCCCCCGGGCTGCTCGAGGCGTTCAAGTTCAACGTCGTCGTCGCGCGCCTCATGGAGCTCGTCAACGTCATCCGCAAGACGATCGACTCAGGTCCTGGTGCCGGCGATCCGGCCGTGCGCGAGGCGATCGAAGCGGTCGCGGTGATCCTGTCGCTCTTCGCTCCCTACACGGCGGAAGACATGTGGGAGCGCCTCGGCTACGAGGGAAGCGTCGCGTTCGCCGGACTGCGGAAGGCCGACCCGACGCTCCTCGTCGAAGACGTCGTCACGGCGATCGTGCAGGTCGACGGCAAGGTGCGCGACCGGCTCGAGGTGGCGCCCACGATCGACTCCGGCGATCTCGAGGCGCTCGCTCGCGCGTCGGAGAACGTGCAGCGCTCGATCGGCGATCGCGAGATCGTGAATGTCATCGTGCGCGCGCCGAAGATCGTGAACATAGCTACACGTTCCTGACGGCAGCGGGGAGGAGCGCGGAAGTCAAGAGCGGGGACCCCTACCCCGATTGACTTCCGCGCTCCCCCCCGCCGCCTGGTATCTCGGGATGTCCACGATCCTCGGTGCGGTCACGACACTGTGGGGGCGGGATTCGTAGCGTCGTCGCGTGAGCGCGACCCCCGGACCCGATCCGCGCCGCGCCCGCGTGAGACGGGTTGCGGGGGTCGCGCTCGTCGTCGCCCTGACAGGGCTCGGTATCGCGGTGTTCGTGACGGCGATCACGCCGCGCGGCGCCTCGACCGTCGTCGCGCCCGGAATCGGCGAAACGGGCGCACCGGTCGCGACGACCGCGATCTACGTGCACATCCTGGGGGAGGTCGCCCGGCCGGGGCTCTACGAGTTGCGTGAGGGTGACAGGGCGGTGGATGCCGTCGCCGCGGCGGGCGGCTTCACCCCTGTCGCCGACGCCGCGGGGCTCAACCTCGCACGATTCGTGAGCGACGGCGAACAGATCGTCGTCCCCGCGGTCGGAGCGCCCACCTCGACGTTGCCCGGGATGGCCGCGGATGGTCGCGTGAACCTCAACACGGCCGACGCGGCGGCGCTCGACACCCTCCCCGGCGTCGGTCCGGCGACGGCGGCGAAGATCCTCGCCTGGCGCGAGCGTCACGGGCGCTTCGAGTCGATCGAAGGCCTTCTCGACGTCGGCGGCATCGGCGAGGCGAAGCTCGACGCGCTCCGCGACTTGGTGACGGTGTGACGCCGTCGCGGATTCCGGCATCCTGGCGTCTCCTCCCCGCGGTCGTCGTCGGATGGCTGGTCGCCGCGTTCCTCATCGGTGCTCCGGATGCTGCCCCCGCGTCGGCTGGGCTGGCTGCGGCAGTGGCGGGCGTCCTCACGATCGCCGCACTGCGGGTGCGTGTTCTCGTGCCGGCGGCGCTCGCGGCCGGGGTCGCGACGCTCGTCGCCGGCTCCGTCGCCCTCGCGTCACCAGGCCGCACCCCCGAGTTCCTCGCCGAGGCAGCGGCGCAGGGGCGGTCGGTCGAGCTCGCGGTCGTCGTGACCGGCCGCACGGTGGACGGCCGGTTCGACGGCTCGGCCGGGGGCGCTCCCGTTCTCGTCTTCGGTGACGGACCGGGACCGCCCATCGGTGCGACCGTCGCACTCCGCGGCGAACTCGAGGCGACTGCTGCGGGGGAGGATGTCGCGTTCCTCGTCTTCCCCCGGGGCGACATCGAGCTGGTCGCGGAGCCGCCAACACTGCTCGCGTGGGCGCACGGCATCCGTTCGTCGTTCCTCGACGCGTCGCGCGGGCTACCCGAACCGGGCGGCGGGCTGCTGCCGGGGCTCGCGATCGGCGACACGACGCGCGTGCCCGAGACGCTCGACGCGGCGATGAAGGCGTCGTCGCTCAGCCACCTCACGGCCGTGTCGGGTGCGAACTGCGCGATCGTCGTCGGCGCGGCCCTCGCGATCTCGGCGCTCCTCGGGGCGAGCCGGGGAGCGCGGGTCGGGGTCGCCGTCGTCGCGCTGCTCGGCTTCGTCGTACTCGTCACCCCCGAGCCGAGCGTGCTGCGCGCCGCGGTGATGGCGGGTCTCGCACTCGGCGCCGTCGCCCTGGGTCGCCCGTCGCTCGGCGTGCCCGTCCTGGCCGCCGCCGTCATCGCGCTGCTGATCGCCGACCCCTGGCTGTCGCGTTCCTACGGCTTCGCACTCTCGGCGCTCGCGACCGCCGGACTGCTGCTGCTCTCGGGGCCGCTCGCGGCCGCACTGGGGCGCGTGCTCCCCGACGGGCTCGCGGCGGTGTTGAGCGTGCCCCTCGCCGCACAGCTCGCGTGCCAGCCCGTGATCCTGCTGCTCGACCCGTCGCTCGCGCTCTACGGCGTGCCCGCCAACCTGCTCGCCGCCCCGGCGGCGCCCGTCGCCACGGTGATCGGTCTGCTCGCCTGCCTCGTGGGAGCTCCCGCCCCTCCGCTCGGCGTCGCGCTGGCGTGGGTCGCGTGGCTGCCGTCGTCGTGGATCGCGTCGGTCGCGACGCTGTTCGCGGGGTTGCCCGGTGCGCGCGGGGCGTGGCCGGTCGGCGTCGCCGGTGTCGCGTTGCTCGTCCTCGTGGAGGTCGCGCTGCTCGTCGCGCTCCTCGGGGCGGGCCGCTCTCGCCGCGTCGCGCGGGTGGTGTGCGCGATCACCCTCGTCGCCTACGCGATGTCGGCGCTCGGCGGCGCGCTCGTCACGCGGCTGTCGCGTCCGCCCGACTGGCAGTACGCGATGTGCGACGTCGGCCAGGGCGACGCGACGCTCGTCCGCAGCGCGGGAGCGGTGGCCCTGGTCGACCTCGGTGCGGAACCGGCACCGCTCCGGGCGTGTCTCGAGGAGCTCGGCATCGCGCGGCTCGATCTCGTGGTGCTCACCCACTTCGACCTCGACCACGTCGGCGGCGCGGACGCCGTGCTCGGGCGCGCCGACCGCGTGCTCACCGGCCCGCCCGCGGAGGAGGCCGACGAGCTGCTGCTCGCGACGTTCGCGGCGGCGGGAGCGGCCGTCGATCACGTCGACCGCGGAGACCGCGGAACGCTCGGCGTGCTCGGTTGGGAGGTGCTCTGGCCTCCTCCCCGCGGCGCGGAACCCGGCAACGAGGCGAGCGTTGCCCTGCGCTGGTCGTGCCCGACCTCCGACCCGTGCCTGAGCGCCGTGATGCTCGGCGACCTCGGGCAGGAGGCGCAGGCGCGGCTCGTCGGGGCGACCCCGATCGCCGCCGTCGACGTCGTGAAGGTGTCGCACCACGGCTCCGCCGACCAGTCTCCCGATCTCTACGCGAGGCTGAGTGCAGGCGTGGGACTCATCGGTGTCGGCGCCGACAACGACTACGGTCATCCCACCGAGTCGCTGCTCGGGGTGCTCGCGGCGAGCGGCACCATCCCGCTGCGCACCGACGAGCACGGGCTCATCCTGCTCGCCCCGGGTGCGCGGCCCGGCGAGGTCGACGTCTGGACCGCGCGGTAACCTGAGCGGGATGGCGACTCCTTCCCGCGGCCGCGCCGCTCCCGCAGCCCGCGCGGGTTCCAAGTCGGTGATCCCGCAGCTCCCGTGGGATCAGGTGCGTCCCGCGCCCGTCGTGCTCGTGACCGGCACCGAGACCGTGCTCGCCGATCGCGCCATCCGGCTGCTGCGCGACATCCTCCGTGCCGAAGACCCGAGCCTCGAGGTGTCCGACATCGACGCCGGTGCGTATGCGCCGGGCGAGTTGCTCACACTCGCGAGCCCGAGTCTGTTCGCCGAGCCTCGCCTCATCCGCGTCGAGAACGTCGACAAGATGACGGATGCCTTCCTCGACGAGGCGATGGCCTACCTCGCGTCCCCGGCCGACGAGACCTATGTCGTGCTGCGCTACCCGAGCGGCACGCGCGGCAAGAAGCTACTCGACGCGATCCGTGCGGGCACGGGCGAGGGCATCGAGGTCGTCTGCGCCGAGCTCAAGCGCGACAGCGACAAGCAAGACTTCGTCGCCGCCGAGTTCCGGGCCGCGAACCGCAAGATCACCGGTGGCGCTCTGCGCGCCCTCGTGAGCGCGTTCAGCGACGACCTCGCCGAACTCGCCGCCGCGTGTCAGCAGCTGCTCGCCGACACGAACGACGACATCTCCGACGAGATCGTCGCGACGTACTACGGCGGGCGGGTCGAGACGACGGCCTTCGCGGTCGCCGACTCGGCCATCGCCGGTCACCACGGCGAAGCGCTCGGCCTGCTGCGGCACGCGCTCGCGTCGGGCGCCGACCCGGTGCCGATCGTGGCGGCGTTCGCAAGCAAGATCCGCACGATGGCGAAGCTGGCCGGGCAGCGCGGCTCGTCGAACGATCTCGCCTCTCGGTTCGGACTCGTCCCGTGGCAGGTCGACCGCGCGAAGCGCGACCTTCAGGGCTGGACGGATGCGGGGCTCGGCCGTGCGATCGAAGCCCTCGCCGAGGCCGACACGCAGGTCAAGGGTGGCGGACGCGACCCGGTCTACGCCCTCGAGCGCCTCGTCGAGCAGCTCAGCGACCGCGCCCGCCGGTAGCTCGACGCGCGACGTGCCCATTTCTGTGCACGTCGCGCGCGCGTGCCCGCAGATTTCGGCATGTCGCGCGCAACGACGAAGGCCCCCGTCCCGCAGGACGAGGGCCTTCGTGCGACGCGTGTTACTTGGCGGCGGCCTTGGCAGGCGCGGCCTTGGCCTTGGCCGGAGCGGCCTTCGCCGGGGCGGCGGCCTTCGCCGTGCCGCCGGCGGGAAGCGCCGCGACCTGCTTGGCGATCGCCGACTTGCGGTTGGCGGCGTTGTTGGCGTGGATGACGCCCTTGCTCGTCGCCTTGTCGAGCTTCTTGGTGGCGACTGCGAGGGCCGCCTGCGCCTTGGCGGTGTCGCCCGCGGCGATCGCCTCGCGCGTGGAGCGGATGGCGGTCTTGAGCTCGCTCTTGACGGCCTTGTTGCGCTCCTGCGCCTTCTTGTTGGTGCCGATGCGCTTGATCTGCGACTTGATGTTGGCCATGCCTGTGCTTTCGTTCGAACGGAAGGTTGCTCTTCTACCTGGTGGCAGATCCGGAGCGGTAGAGGGGCGCTTCCGGTGAATCGCGTGGGAGGAAAGACCACGCGGAAACCAAGGGTCTACGTTACCGGATCGCGGACGCCCGGGCAACGCGCCCGAATCGGGGCGGCGGGCCGGAGGCACGATCCGGGGGTTCGCCCCACTGTCTGAGGCACCGTCGCTCCGTAGTTTCGAGTCATGACCACGGAAACCCTCACCCCGCCCGTCGAGTCGACGGCTGTCCCCGCGACCGCGGGCGCGCGCACCAACACGTTCAGCGTCATCGCGCTCGTGCTCTCGATCCTCTCGATCATCCTCGCGATGACGCCGCTCGCGATCGTCGGCATCGTCCTCGGCTTCATCGGCCACCGCGACGAGCCGTCCGCGCGCACCACGTCGATCTGGGCGATCGTCCTGGGCTTCGTGTCGCTGTTCGGCTGGATGGTGGTGGGCCTCGTCGCCGCAGGCTTCGCCCTCCCGTTCGTCTACGGCGCCTGGGCGTTCGGCTGGTTCTGAGCGTCCGGCATCCCTGACTGACGACCCCGCGGGCACGGCTCGCGGGGTCTTCGTCGTGCGGCGCGAGCGGTGCCGCGTGGTCTGCGACAATTGACCCCAAATGCCCCGCGCCACTTCGCCCCTGCAGCCGGCCGCGACCGACCCGTCGCTTCTCCGGAACTTCTGCATCATCGCGCACATCGATCACGGCAAGTCGACGCTCGCCGACCGCATGCTCGGGATCACCGGCGTCGTCGCCGATCGCGACATGCGCGCGCAGTACCTCGACCGCATGGACATCGAGCGCGAGCGCGGCATCACGATCAAGAGCCAGGCGGTGCGGATGCCGTGGCAGGTCGACGGCACGACGTACGCCCTCAACATGATCGACACCCCCGGGCACGTCGACTTCACCTACGAGGTCTCGCGCAGCCTCGCGGCGTGCGAGGGCGCGATCCTGCTCGTCGACGCCGCGCAGGGCATCGAGGCGCAGACCCTCGCCAACCTCTACCTCGCGCTCGACAACGACCTCGAGATCATCCCGGTGCTCAACAAGATCGACCTCCCCGCGGCCGATCCGGAGAAGTACGCGGCCGAGATCGCGGGTCTCATCGGCGGCAGCCCCGACGAGGTCATGCGAGTGAGCGGCAAGACCGGCATGGGTGTCGAAGACCTGCTCGACCGCGTCGTGCAGCGCGTGCCCGCTCCCGTCGGTGATCCCACCGCCCCGGCGCGCGCAGCGATCTTCGACTCGGTCTACGACTCCTACCGCGGAGTGGTCACCTATATCCGCATGGTCGACGGCTCGCTCAAGCCGCGCGAGCGCATCCAGATGATGTCGACGCGGGCGACGCACGAGATCCTCGAGATCGGCGTCTCGAGCCCCGAGCCGACCCCGTCGCAGGGGCTCGGCGTCGGCGAGGTCGGCTACCTCATCACGGGCGTCAAAGACGTGCGGCAGTCGAAGGTCGGCGACACCGTCACGACGGCGCAGAAGCCCGCGACCCAGGCGCTGCCCGGCTACACCGAACCGCTGCCGATGGTGTTCTCCGGCATCTACCCGATCGACGGCAGCGACTACCCCGACCTGCGCGACGCCCTCGACAAGTTGAAGCTCTCGGATGCCGCGCTCAACTACGAGCCGGAGACCTCGGTCGCGCTCGGCTTCGGCTTCCGCTGCGGGTTTCTCGGGCTGCTGCACCTCGAGATCGTCACCGAGCGGCTCGAGCGCGAGTTCGGCCTCGACCTCATCACGACGGCGCCCTCGGTGATCTACGAGGTCACGACCGAAGACAAGAAGACCGTCACCGTGACCAACCCGAGCGAGTACCCCACGGGCAAGATCATGAACGTGCGCGAGCCGATCGTGAAGGCGTCGATCCTCGCGCCGAAGGACTACGTCGGCACGATCATGGAACTCTGCCAGACCCGTCGCGGCACCCTCGGCGGCATGGACTACATCGGCACCGACCGCGTCGAGCTGCACTACACGATGCCGCTCGGCGAGATCGTGTTCGACTTCTTCGACCAGCTGAAGTCGCGCACGCAGGGCTACGCGTCGCTCGATTACGAGCCCGCAGGCGAGCAGGAGGCCGACCTCGTGAAGGTCGACATCCTGCTCCAGGGCGAGCAGGTGGATGCCTTCAGCGCGATCGTGCACAAGGACAAGGCCTACGCCTACGGCGTGCTCATGACGGGTCGCCTGCGCGAGCTCATCCCGCGCCAGCAGTTCGAGGTGCCGATCCAGGCGGCCATCGGCGCCCGCATCATCGCGCGCGAGTCGATCCGCGCGATGCGCAAAGACGTGCTCGCCAAGTGCTACGGCGGCGACATCACCCGCAAGCGCAAGCTGCTCGAGAAGCAGAAGGAGGGCAAGAAGCGCATGAAGATGGTCGGTCGCGTCGAGGTCCCCCAGGAGGCGTTCATCGCCGCGCTGTCGGGCGACGTCGAGAAGAAGGACAAGAAGTAGCGCCGATGTCGACCGCCGGGCATGTTCTCGATCGGCCGGTCTGGCACTCGCTGACGACGACGCATGCGGCGATCGCCCGCCGCCTCGGCTCGGCGGCGACCTACCCGACCGACATGTCGCCGTTCGCCGGCACCGAGGGCGATACCGCCCAGGACTGGGACGATCTCCTCGCCCTGCTCGGTGAGCGCAGCCGCGCCGTGCTGCCGGGCTCGCCCGCGCCCGTGCCCGACGGGGTGCGGGTCGCCTTCCGCGGCGCCGCGCTGCAACTCGTCGCCGAGGGCTGGAGCGGAGTCTCCGATGCGGAGGCGCTCGAACTCGGCGCCGCCGACGCGGCCGAGATGCGCGACCTCGCGAAGCGCACCGAACCCGGTCCGTTCGAGGCGAGAACCCACGAGTTGGGGCGCTTCGTCGGCCTCCGGGTCGACGGCCGACTCGTCGCGATGGCGGGGGAGCGGATGCGCCCGCCCGGCTACACCGAGGTGAGCGCCGTGTGCACCGACCCCGACTTCCGGGGGCGCGGCTACGCCGAGCGGCTCGTCCGCACGATCGCCGCCGGGGTCGTCGCGCGCGGCGAGACGCCGTTCCTCCACGTCGCCTCGGGGAATGCCGGTGCGATCCGGCTCTACGAGCGGATGGGCTTCACCCTGCGCCGCGAGGTCGAGATCGTCGCGATCGTCACCACCGGGAAACGCTCGTGAGTGCGACCTGGGATGACGTGAGCGCGATCGCGCGTGAGCTTCCCCAGGCCGAGCCGGGAGTGCGATTCGGCGACGCGACGTGGAAGGTCGGCAAGAACGTCTTCGTCTGGGTGCGGCCACTGCGTGCGCGAGATCTCGCCGAGCTCGGCGACGCCGCTCCTCGCGGCGACATCGTCGGCGCCTCGACCGCCGACGTCGGGGAGAAGCTCGCGCTGCTCGACGAGGATCCGCGCGCCTTCTTCACGACGTCGCACTTCGACGGGTTCCCGGCGATCCTCGTCGCGCTGGACCACGTCGATCCCGAGCGGCTGCGCGAAGTCGTGACGGACGCGTGGATCGCCCGCGCCCCGAAGCGACTCGCCGCCGACTTCCTCGCGGACCGCGGCCTCGAGTAGCGACTCGGCACCCCCGGCGCTCCGCTCCCCGGGCCGCGAACTCGAACGTGCGCGCATCGGAGAGAATAGAAGGATGTCCGGGAACCCTCAGCCGATCTGGCGTCGTGCGGTGACGTACGCCGCGATCGGGGCGACCCAGGACGACGACTTCACGCGCTACCCGCCGAAGGGCTTCCGTGCGATCGAACGTCGCGTGCGCATCGGACACGGTGAGGACCGGTGGCACCACGCCTGGACCGAGACGCTGAGCTGGGGCATCAAGGAGCGGTCGGGGTTCCGGGTGAAGCGCATCGAGTCGCCCGCCGAGGTCGTCGCCAACACCTACACGCCCGTCACGTTCGACGAGGCCACGGGCGAACCCGTCCAACCGGCCTCGCTGCACGCCGACGACGTGTACGCCGACACGGGTGCCCGTCTCGTGCGGGCCGGGGACAGCGCGGTGCTGCTGCTCGGCTGGGGCGTGCTCAGCATCCGGGAGCCCGTGCGCGTCGTGAGCGTCATCGACGAACCGAACCGGCGCGGGTTCTCGTACGGCACGTTGCCCGGTCACCCGCTGAGCGGCGAGGAGTCGTTCGTGGTCGAGCGGCGCGACGACGACTCGGTCTGGCTCACCATCCGGTCCATCTCGCGGCCCGCCGCCGTGATCTGGTGGGTGGTGCTGCCGGTGCTGCGGCTCGCGCAGCTGTGGTTCCTCTCGCGCTACGAGCACGCCCTCACGAAGCCGCTGAGCTGAGCACGGCATGAACGGGCTCACCTATCGGGATGTCGGCGCCACCCGCCGCGACGACCTGGTGAGCCGCCCGCCCGCGGGGTTCCGCCCGCTCGAACGCGTCGTGCGGCTCGGCGAGGGCGACCGGTTGTGGGAGTGGGCCGTCGCCGAGACGCTCGCGCTCGGCATCCAACGACGCTCCGGCCTCCGACCCGTCCGGCGCGACCCGGCGGGCCCGGTGAGCGTCGGTGAGCGCGCGATCCTGCGGCTGGGACCGCTGCGCATCCCGATCGAAGTCGTCGACGTCGTCGACGAGCACCAGCGGCGCGGCTTCGCCTACGGCACGCTGCGCGGGCATCCGGAGAGCGGCGAGGAGGCGTTCCTGATCGAGCGCCGGGAGGACGGCTCGGTGTGGCTGCGGATCCGTGCGTTCTCGAGACCCGCGCATCCGCTGCTGTGGATCGGGTATCCCGTGCTGAGGGCCTTCCAGGAGGCCTACACGCGTCGCTACGAGCGGGCGCTCATCCGGCGGAGCTGACCTCCGGCAGGCCGGCGATCGCGGCCGAGGCGGCGACGAGACCGGTCGCGAACGACTCGACGGCGACGAAGGCGCCCGCCTCGAGCAACTCATCGGGCGTGAACGAGCCGGTGCCGACGCCGAGGAACGGGAAGCCCGCGGACGCGGCCGCCGCGCCGTCCATCGGAGTGTCGCCGATGATGACCACACGGTGGCCCGCGAGCGCGTTCGCGGCGAGGCTCGTGAGGTGGTGCCGATCTGCGGAGAGGTGGCCGAAGTACGAGTGGTCCCAGTCGAACGGCTCCTCGCCGTAGCCGGCCTGCAGCATCTTGAACCGCGCGCGCTCCGGGGCGTTGCCGGTGAGCAGCCCGTTGTGCCAGCCCTGCTCGGCGAACCGCGCGAGCGCGTCGGCGGCCCCGGGGCACTGCTCACGCGCGAGTCCGACCTCGTGCTCCTCGACCGACAGCTCGTCGAGGTGGGTGCGGAGGGTGTCGTGCAGACCGACGTCGTGACCGTGGATCGCGAGCAGCTCGCGCAGCAGCTGACCCTCGGTCATCCCGTGCGGGTTCGCCGGACGCTCGGTGGGCGGCGCACCGGTCGTGCGCTCGAAGGCGCGCGCGTAGATGCTCACTCCCGTGAAGTCGTTGACGATGAGCGTGCCGTCGATGTCCCAGAGCAGATAGGTGGCCACGATCCATCGTGCCTCAGCCCACCCCGCGGGTCGGCGCTCGCGACCCGCGGGGTGGGACAATCGCAGGATGCCCTCCGCCCTTCCGCTCGCCGACCCGGCGCCCGCCGACGGCCTCCTGCCGGCCTCGGTCGCCGAGGGTGCGGGGGAGCGCGACTTCGGGGTCTACGTGCATGTGCCGTTCTGCCGCGTGCGGTGCGGGTACTGCGACTTCAACACCTACACGGCTTCCGAGATCCGCGGCGTGAAGCAGTCGGACTACGCCGCGCAGGCGATCGCCGAGGTCGACCTGGCGGCGCGGGTGCTCGAGGCCGCCGGTGCGGCGGGCCGGCCGGCATCCACCGTCTTCTTCGGCGGCGGCACCCCGACGCTGCTGCCGGTCGCCGATCTGGCCGGGATGCTCGCCGCCGTGCGCGACACGTGGGGAGTGGCCCCGGGCGCCGAGGTGACGACCGAGGCGAACCCCGACTCCGTCGACGAGGCGTCGCTCGCGGCACTCGCCGAGGCGGGCTTCACGCGCGTGAGCTTCGGGATGCAGTCGGCCGTGCCGCACGTGCTGAGCGTGCTCGAGCGCACGCACCACCCTGCCCGCATCCCCCTCGTCGTCGAATGGGCCCGCGCCGCGGGGCTCCAGGTGAGTCTCGACCTCATCTACGGCACCCCGGGCGAGTCGCTCGACGACTGGGCCACCTCCCTCGACCTCGCGCTCGCGCAGCATCCGGATCACCTGTCGGCGTACGCCCTCATCGTCGAGGACGGCACGAAGCTCGCCCGTCAGATCGCTCGCGGCGACGTCGGGCAGCCCGACGACGACCTTGAGGCCGACATGTACGACCTCGCCGACGAGACCCTGAGCGCGGCCGGCTACGGCTGGTACGAGGTCAGCAACTGGGCCACGGATGCCGCCCACCGGTCGCGTCACAACCTCGCCTACTGGACGGGGCAGGACTGGTGGGGCGTCGGTCCCGGGGCGCACAGCCACGTCGGCGGCGTGCGCTGGTGGAACGTCAAGCACCCCGCGGCCTACGCCGACCGGCTCGCCGCCGGGGTGTCGCCCGCCGCCGGCCGCGAGACGCTGTCGGCGGAGACCCGCCGCACCGAGGCCGTGCTGCTGCGGTCGCGCATCGTCGAGGGGCTGCCGATCGAGTTGCTCACTTCCGACGGTCGCCGCGCTGTGGCGGGGCTCATCGCCGACGGGCTCGTCGAGGGCGCGGCGGCCCTGCGCGGTCGCGTCGTGCTGACGCGCCCGGGGCGGCTGCTCGCCGACGCCGTCGTGCGCCGGCTGCTCGAGTAGGTCGGCGGTTAACGCACAGAGCCGGGCCACGTGGGCCCGGCTCTGTGCGTCGCGAGACTTACTTCACGAAGTTGATCGCGATCGGGTACTTGTAGGGGCGACCCTCGTTCGCAGCGAGCGCGGCCATGATGCCGAAGATGATCGACAGGATCGACGCCGCGGCCAGGATCAGGAAGCCGATGATGAGCAGCGACGTGATCGCGCCCACGATGTAGCCGATGAGGATCGTCAGCTGGAAGTTCAGCGCGGCCACCGAGTGCGCGCGGATCACCTGCGAGCGGTCCTTGTAGATGAGGAACACGATGAGCGGACCCACCCAGTTGAGGATGATGCCGCCGACGTGCGAGAGGACCGACCAGGTCTTCTCGTCCGAGGGCGAGACCGGCTGGGGCTGGTAGGCGGGCGGCGGGGCCGCGGGAGGAGGCGTGGTCATGTGTGGATTCTCCTAAGGGGTAGGTGTTACTTGATGAGACGCAGGGCGAACGGGTAGCGGTACGACCCGCCGCCGTTGACCTTCACGCCGCCGATGATCGAGAAGATGATCGTGGCGATGATGATCGCCCACGAGGGCAGCGCGAGCACGAAGCCGACGATGTAGTACGCCGAGAGGTTGAAGCCGAACGCGAGCGACGAGCCGATCGCGTAACCGATGATCGACGAGATGATCACCCAGATGATCAGGGCCGCGACGGCGGTGATCATGAAGTTGAGCGCCTCCTTCGACTCGACGAGCGTCTTCGCGCCGCGCTTGCCGAACACGAGGAAGATCACGAGCGCGGGGACGATGGCGAGGAGGCCGAGCCACTGCCACGCGAGCGCGAGCACGATGACCGCGCCGCCGAAGTGGGCGAACGAGGCCCACTGCTTGTCTTCCGCCTCGGTGAGCGGGGCGGCGGGAGCCGGAGCGGCGGCGGGCGGCGGAACCGCGGGACCACCGGCCGGCGGCGGAACGGGCTGCGAAGCGGCGGGGTCGGTCATGGAGGCACTGCCTTTCGGTGAGCGGATGCCGAGAACCGGCATCCCACAAGCTAGCGCTTGCTGATTCCGCGATGCAACGGCTTGGTAACGGCGTGTCGCGCTAGTATTGGCAGTCGATCGAACCGAGTGCTAACCCGTGGAGAGGAGGCTTCGATGGTCTCCGAGCGCAGCCTCGAGGTGCTCCGCGTCGTCGTGCAGGACTACGTCGCCTCCCGTGAGCCGGTCGGATCGAAGGCGATCGTCGAGCGCCACGCGTTCGGCGTCTCGGCCGCCACGATCCGCAACGACATGGCGCTCCTCGAAGAGGAGGGGCTCATCGCGGCCCCGCACACCTCGTCCGGTCGGGTGCCCACCGACAAGGGCTACCGCGTCTTCGTCGACCGCCTCACCGAGCTGCGTCCGCTCAGCTCGGGACAGCGCCAGGCCATCGAGACCTTCCTCGGCGAGTCGGTCGACCTCGACGACGTGCTCGCCCGCACGGTGCGTCTGCTGTCGCAGTTCACGAGCCAGGTCGCCGTCGCTCAGTACCCGTCCTTCGGCAGCGCGCGCATCCGCCACATCGAACTCGTCGCGCTCGGACCGACGCGCCTCATGACGGTGCTCATCACCGACACCGGCCGCGTCGACCAGCGCCTGCTCGACGTCCCGCACACCCTCGACGACGACACCCTCGCCGAGGTGCGCGGTCGCATCAACGCCGACCTCGGCGGACTCGCGCTCGGCGACGCGGCCGCCAAGCTGAGCGGTCTGCCCGCGGCGTTCCCGCGCGAGCGGGCCGACCTCGTCGGCGCCATCGTCGCGAGCCTCGGCGACCAGGTGGCCGCCAACCGGCAGGACAGGATCGTGGTCGCCGGTGCGGCCAACCTCGCCCGCACGGAGCGCGACTTCAGCGGCAGCATCCATCCCGTGCTCGAAGCGCTCGAAGAGCAGGTCACCATGCTGAAGCTGTTCAGCGAGATGGAGATCGAGATCGACGGTGTGCGCACGAGCATCGGGCGCGAGCACGAGGCACCCGGTCTCGGAGAGGCGAGCGTCGTGGCCTCGGGTTACACGGCGGCCGGCGGCGGGATCGCGCACCTCGGGGTGCTCGGACCGACGCGCATGGACTACTCGAACAACATGGCAGCCGTCCGCGCGGTGGCGCGGTACCTGACGCGGCTGCTCGGTGAGGACGAACGGTAAGTGGCGGATCATTACGAGGTCCTCGGGGTCGACAAGAACGCGAGCCCGGAGGAGATCAAGAAGGCGTACCGGAAGCTCGCGCGTGAGCTCCATCCCGACGTCAACCCGAGCGCCGACGCGGCGGACCGCTTCAAGTCGGTCACGCACGCCTACGACGTGCTGAGCGACCCCGACCAGCGGCAGCGCTACGACCTCGGACCCCAGGCGGGGTTCGGCGGTGGTGCCCAGGGCTTCGGCTTCGGCGACATCTTCGAGACGTTCTTCGGTGCCTCGCAGGGCCGCTCCGGCCCGCGGCAGCGCAAGGCGCGCGGCGACGACTCGCTCGTGCGGCTCGAGATCCAGCTCGACGACGTCGTGTTCGGCGCGCACCGCGACCTCGAGGTCGACACCGCGATCACGTGCGAGACGTGTGCCGGGTCGTGCTGCGCACCGGGAACCACGGTCGTCACGTGCGACATCTGCGGCGGCAGCGGCCACATCCAGCGCGCCGTGCGCTCGCTCCTCGGCAACGTCATGACGTCGAGCCCGTGCGGCACCTGCCAGGGCTACGGCACGGTCATCCCGAACCCGTGCCCGACCTGCATGGGTCAGGGCCGGGTGCGGGCCAAGCGCACGCTCTCGTTCGACATCCCAGCCGGAGTCGACACGGGCGACCGCCTCCAGCTCAAGGGCCGCGGTCAGGCGGGACCCGCGGGCGGCCCGAACGGCGACGTCGTCTTCGAGTTCAAGGTCAAGCACCACGACGTCTTCAGCCGCAACGCCGACGACCTCCTCGCGACGCTCGAGGTGCAGATGGTGGATGCGGTGCTCGGCACCGAGGTGACGCTCCCGTCGCTCGACGGCGACGTCACGATCGAGATCAAGCCCGGCACGCAGTCGGCCGACGTCGTCACCGTCAAGGACCGCGGCATCACCAACCGCCGGGGTCAGGGCCGTGGCGACCTGCGGGTCGGCATCCAGGTGGTCACTCCCGTGCGGCTCAACAGCACCGAGCAGAAGCTCATGGAGCAGTTCGCGGCGAGCCGTCGCCCGGTCCGCCCCGAGTTCTCGAAGTTCCAGCAGGGGCTGTTCGCGAAGCTCCGGGATCGCTTCCTCGGCGGTATGTGATGCGCTTGGCTCCAGCCAGGTGCGCCTGGACCCAGCACGAGTCGGGTCCGACCACACGCGACGGGGTCCGACGGGGCGGTCGCCGCTGATGGCGTCGCTGTACCTCGACGCCGACCTCACGGCGCAGGATGTCGTGGCCGGGTCGGTCGTGACGCTCGGCGGCGACGAGGGGCGGCACGCGATCGCGGTCGCCCGGGTGCGCATCGGCGAGAGACTGTCGATCGGCGACGGTGCAGGCGTGGGGGCGAGCGGCACGGTGCTTGAGGTGCAGCGCGACCACCTCACGCTCGCCGTGGAGACCGTCGTGCGAGTCGAAGCACCCCGGCCGGAGCTCTGGCTCGCCCAAGCGCTCGCGAAGGGAGACCGCGACGAGCTCGCCGTGCAGGCGGCGACCGAGCTCGGGGTGTCGGGTGTGATCCCGTGGGCCGCCGAGCGCTCGGTGTCCCGCTGGGAGGGTCCGAAGGCCGCGAAGGGTCGCGAACGCTGGGCATCCATCGTGCGCGAGGCGACGAAGCAATCGATCCGGCCGTTCGTGCCGGCCGTCGAGTCCGTCGCCACGACGAAAGAGCTCACGAAACTCTCCGGACAGCTGCTCGTGCTCGTGCCCGAAGCTCCCGTGGCGCTCACCGCGGTCGAACTCGACGCCGACCGGGTGACGCTCGTCGTCGGCCCCGAGGGGGGCACGTCGCCACGCGAGCTCGACCTCTTCCGCGACGCGGGCGCGACGCTCGTGCGGCTCGGCGCCGAGGTGCTGCGCACCTCGACCGCCGGCCCGGCCGCGCTCGCCGTGCTCAACGCGAGGCTCGGCCGGTGGTAGCCGGAGCCCCGACCGGGCCCGTCGACATCCCCGACCTCGTGCGGGCGTTTGCGGAGCGGGTCGACGATGTCGTGTGGCAGAACGAGATCGGCGGCTTCACCTTCCGCCAGGGCGACCGGTTCCTCAAGTGGAACCCGACGGGGAACGGCGTCGACCTCGAGCACGAACGCACCCGGCTCGCGTGGGCACGGGCCGTCGGGCACCGCGTCCCCGAGGTGCTCGACCTCGCGCGCGACGATGGCGGCCAGCTGCTCGTGACCCGCGCGCTGCCCGGAACCGGCGCGGCCCTCGGCGAGTGGCCCGACCGCCCCGCCGACGCCGTGCGCGCCATCGCCGAGGGCTACCGCTCCCTTCACGACCGCATCCCGGCGGCGGCATGCCCGTTTCGCGTGCCGTGGGTACCCGAGGATCATCCGCCGTTCGACGGCGGACCCGTCGTCGTGCATGGCGACGCGTGTGCGCCCAACACCCTGATCGACGACCACGGGCGATTCGCGGGCCACGTCGACCTCGGCGACCTCGGCGTCGGAGACCGCTGGGCAGACCTCGCGATCGCTTCGCTCAGCCTCGAGTGGAACTACGGCCCGGGATGGGAGCCCGAGTTCTTCGCGGCCTACGGCGTCGCGCGTGACGAGGAGCGGCTGAGCTACTACCGGGCGACCTGGGAGGCGTTCTCCTAAGCTGGGTGACATGGCCGAGCCCACCATCTTCGAGCGCATCGTCGCGGGAGACATCCCGTCGACGAAGGTCTTCGAGAGCGAGCGGCTGCTCGGCATTCAGGACATCGCGCCGAAGGCGCCTGTGCACCTGCTGCTCTTCCCGAAGACCGCCGAGTACGCGAACGTCACCGAACTCGCCGCGGGCGACCCCGGTCTGCTCGCCGAGCTCGTCGCGGCGGCGCAGCACCTCGCCGACGAGCACGTCGGCGGCCAGTACCGTCTCGTCTTCAACACCGGGCCCGAGGCGGGCCAGACGGTGTTCCACGTGCACGCGCACGTGCTCGGCGGCGGGCTCTCGGAGGACACCCTGTGACCGATCCCGGCTCGGCTCGCTCGCACAAGGCGGAGCTCGAGGTCGACGGTGTCGCCATGGTCCGCCTGCTCGGCCCGCAAGACCGCCTGCTGTCGACGCTCGAGAAGCGCTTCCCCGACCTCACCGTGCTCGTGCGCGGTAATCAGGTGACCCTGGAGGGGCCGGACTCCGACGTGCGCGCGGCCGAGCAGCTCGTGCAGGAGCTCATCGCGATGGTGAAGAACGGGGTCGACCTCGGCGAGACCGATGTCACCGCGGGTGCGAGCATCCTCGAGCGCGGTCAGGGCAGCCCGGCCGAGGTGCTGAGCCAGGCGATCCTGACCAGCCGCGGCAAGAGCATCCGACCCAAGACGCTGGGGCAGAAGGCCTACGTCGACGCGATCGACCATCACACGATCGTCTTCGGCATCGGCCCCGCCGGCACCGGCAAGACCTACCTCGCGATGGCGAAGGCCGTGCAGGCCCTCCAGCGCAAGGAGGTCGACCGCATCATCCTGAGCCGTCCGGCGATCGAGGCGGGCGAGCGGCTCGGCTTCCTACCCGGCACGCTCAACGACAAGATCGACCCGTACCTGCGGCCGCTCTACGACGCGCTCAACGAGATGATGGATCCCGAGCTCGTGCCCAAGCTGCTCGCCGCCGGCACCGTCGAGGTCGCGCCGCTCGCGTACATGCGCGGCCGTACGCTCAACAACGCGTTCGTCGTGCTCGACGAGGCGCAGAACACGACGCCCGAGCAGATGAAGATGTTCCTCACCCGGCTCGGCTTCGGCACGAGGATGGTCGTCACGGGCGACATCACCCAGGTCGATCTGCCGACCGGGGCGTCGGGGCTCCAGCTCGTGTCCCGCATCCTCGACGAGATGGACGACATCCACTTCGCCACGCTCACGAGCGAGGATGTCGTGCGCCACTCGCTCGTCGGCAAGATCGTCGACCGCTACACCGAGTACGACGCGCAGCAGCAGGCCCGGCGTTACGCGCGCGAGAATCCCGCGGAGGTCAACCCCGGCGGGGCGAACCGCGCCGAACGCCGCGGGCACGTGCCCCAAGACCGCAAGCAGCCCGGTCCCGCGCAGCGTCCGCAGCGCCCTCGACGGAACGGCTGAACGTGAGCATCGAGATCAACAACGAGTCGGGCGTCGAGGTCGACGAGTCGGCGCTCCAGCGGCTCGCGACCTTCGCCCTCGACCACCTGCACGTGCACCGGGATGCCGAGCTCGCCATCCTGCTCGTCGACGAGGCGGCGATGGAGCAGCTGCACGTGCAGTGGATGGACGAGCCCGGGCCGACCGACGTCCTGTCGTTCCCGATGGATGAGCTGCGTCCCGGCAACGAAGACGAGATCACGCCGCCCGGGCTGCTCGGCGACCTCGTGATCTGCCCGCAGGTGGCGATCGCACAGGCGGCGGATGCCGGCCACTCGGCGTCCGACGAGATGCAGCTGCTCACGGCGCACGGGATCCTGCACCTGCTCGGCTACGACCACGCCGAGCCGGACGAGGAGCGCGAGATGTTCGGCATCCAACGCGAGATCCTCGTCGGCTTCACCCTCGCCGAACGGAAACGATGACCGCGCTCATCGGCGTGTTCGTCGTCGCCGCGGCCCTGCTCGTGGCGTTCGGCGGGCTGCTCGCCGCCGCCGACGCGGCGCTCGGAGTGCTCAGTCGCACCGACCTCGCCGACCTCGCGACGCATCGACGTGCGAAGAAGTCGCTGCTCGCGATCGCCGCCGACACCGGGGCGCACATCAACGCGCTCAACTTCATGCGCATCCTCTCGGAGACGACCGCGGCGGTGCTCGTGACCCTCATCTTCGCGAGTCTCCTCACCGACTGGTGGTGGGTGCTCATCGCCGCCGTGCTCGTGATGACAGGCGCGACGTTCGTGCTCGTCGGCTCGTCGCCGCGCAGCGTCGGACGCGCCCACGCGCGCCCGATCATCTCGTTCGCCGCGCCCCTCGTGCGATTCGTGCGCGTCATGCTGGGGCCGCTCGCCGACGCCCTCGTCGCCCTCGGCAACCGCGTCACACCGGGCCGACCGGCCGCCGTCACCTTCTCGAGCGAGGAGCAGTTGCTCAGCATGGTCGACGAGGCGGCCGAGCTCGAGGTGCTCGAACAGGACGACCGCGAGCTCATCCACTCGATCTTCGAATGGGGCGACACGGTCGTGCGCGAGGTCATGGTGCCGCGCACCGACATGAACACGCTCGACGACGACGCGGGACTCGACGAGGCGATGCACGAGTTCCTGCGCACGGGCCACTCGCGCATCCCGGTCATCGGCAAAGACGCCGACGAGGTCGTCGGCGTGCTCTACCTGCGCGACGTCGCCCGGCACGTCTTCGAGCAGCTCGACGCGTCGGCGAACGCGCGCGATCTCGCGCGTCCCGCGGTGTTCGTGCCGGAGTCGAAGAAGGCCGACGACACGCTGCGCCAGATGCAGATGGAGGCGACAGACCTCGCCCTCGTGATCGACGAGTACGGCGGCATCGCCGGGCTCGTGACGCTCGAGGACCTCATCGAGGAGCTCGTCGGCGACATCTCCGACGAGTACGACACCGAGACGCCCGACGTCTCACACCTCGGCGGCGGCGTGTTCCGGGTGAGTGCGCGGCTGCCACTCGACGAGCTCGGCGACCTGTTCGGCATCGAACTCGAGGACGACGACGTCGACACCGCGGGCGGGCTGCTCTCCAAGGCACTCGGACGCCTGCCGCAGAGCGGGTCGGTGGTCGAGGTCTCCGGGCTCAAGTTGCGGGCGGAACGCGTCGAGGGTCGCCGACGCCTGCTGCGTACGATCGTCGTCGAAGCCGACCAAGCGCTGCTCGACGCCACCGCGGCGTTCGACACCGATCGCCGGGAGGCCGCAGGATGACCGGTCAGCATCGCGCAGGATTCGCGTCCTTCGTCGGACGCCCGAATGTCGGCAAGTCGACCCTCACGAACGCCCTCGTCGGCGAGAAGGTCGCGATCACCTCGTCGAAGCCGCAGACCACGCGCCGCGCCATCCGTGGCATCGTGCACGGCGCCGACGGCCAGCTGATCATCGTCGACACCCCCGGCATCCATCGCCCCCGCACGCTGCTCGGGCAGCGTCTCAACGACGTCGTGACGGCGACCCTCGGTGACGTCGACGTCATCGGCATGTGCTTCCCGGCGAACGAGAAGATCGGACCCGGCGACCGGTTCATCAACGACTCCCTCGACGGATTCCCGCGGGCGAAGAAGGTCGCGATCGTGACCAAGATCGACGCCGCCGGCAAGACCGCGGTGGCCGAGCAGCTGCTCGCGGTGAGCGGGCTGCGCGACTGGGCGGCGATCGTGCCGGTGTCGGCGACCAGCCGCATCCAGTTGGACGTGCTGCTCAAGGAGCTCGTTCAGTTGCTGCCGGTCTCGCCGCCGCTCTATCCCGACGAGCAGCGCACCGACGAGACACTCGAGGCGCGCATCTCCGAGCTGATCCGGGAGGCCGCCCTCGAAGGCGTCAGCGACGAGCTGCCGCACTCGCTCGCGGTGACGATCGACGACATGGTCGATCGCGACGACAAGGAGCTCGTCGAGATCTACGCGAACCTCTGGGTCGAGCGCGACAGCCAGAAGGGCATCGTGATCGGCCACGGCGGCGAACGACTCCAGGATGTCGGCGCGCGCGCCCGGGCACAGATCGAACCCCTCGTCGGCAAGCAGGTCTTCCTGTCACTGCGGGTGAAGGTCGCGAAGGAGTGGCAGCGCGACCCGAAGCAGCTCGGGCGCCTCGGCTTCTGAGCGCCGCTCGGCTCGCGACGTGCCCATATCTGCGCACGTCGGGCCTTGCGACCCGTCAGAAATGGCACGTCGCACCTCCTCCACAGGGGATGAGTCGCGCAGATCTCCGCGGACCGAAGGCGACCGGCCGCTCGGGTGCACGACGGCGGGCATCATCCTCGGATGTCTGGATCGCTTCCACGAGACCTCGAGTCGGGTCCGTTCAGCGTCGCCGAGGCGCTCCGAGGCGGCGTCGCCCCCGCTCGTCTGCGGCGGGTCGACCTGCGCGCAGACTTCCACGGCGTGCGCACGTCCGTCTTCGACGTGGATGATTTCGAGACACGGTGTCGCGCGTACGCGACCCGCCTCGGTCACCACCGGTACTTCAGTCACGCCACAGCCGCCATCCTCTGGGGATTCCGGCTGCCGCTCGGGGTGGAGCGGGCGCGTGACCTCCACGTGACCACCGTGCGTCCGGCCCGTACTCCGCGCACGCGCGGGATCATCGGTCATCACGTCGAGCGTCCGGAGCACGAACTGGACGAGTACCGCGGATTCCGGATCCCCACGCCGCCCGAGACCTGGCGCATGCTCGCCGGTTCACTGACCGTGACGGAGCTCGTCGTGGCGGGCGACGGGCTCCTCTGCCGCACGCGTCCGCACGCGACCGAGGCGCAACTCCGGCGCGCAGTGGCACGCAACGCCGGGAGGCGCGGCAATGCGAAGCTGCGAGCTGCGTTCGACCAGCTTCGGGCGGGCACAGATTCTGCGCGTGAGACGTGGCTTCGCCTCGTGCTCATCGCGGCGGGGCTGCCCGAGCCGCGGGTCAACGAGGTGATCTCCTTGCCGGGTGAACCTGTTCGCTACGGCGATCTCGTCTATCCGGAGTGGAAGGTCGTCGTCGAGTACGAGGGCATCCATCATCAGACGTCGCGCGAGGTCTATCTCGCCGACATCGACAGGTTCGAACAGGTCCTCCCGAACGGGTGGCGCGTGGTGCGGATCGCGAAGGAGCACTCCGCGCACGATGCCGCACGCCGGGTGCGCGCCGCGCTGTCCGCCGCAGGCTGGCGTCCCTGACGCCCGACGTGCCACTTTCTCCCTGTCGCGAACCTCGACGTGCGCAAATTCGGGCACGTCGCGAGCCACTCCGCAGGATGATCGCGATCACTCCCGCGACGGATGCCGGGTGGGGTCGGGCGACGTACCGTGGGGACATGACAGTCGACGATGCGCTCACCCGGTTCGTGGGGTGGTTCTCGCGCGAGAGCCTCATCCGGAACCGCCTGGTGTTCGAAGGCATCGCGGCGGGCCTGTGGTTCGTGATCGGGGTCGGCGGCGTCGCCTACAACGGCGGCGTGCTCGCCATCCTGTCGCATCTCATCCTGTCGGCGACGCTCGTGCTCTACCGCCAACAGCCGCTCATCGCGCTCTCGATCGCGGCCGTCGGCACCCTCGGCATCATGGGCAGCGGAGTCTTCTGGTCGGGGGGCACGACCGTCTTCATCTTCCTGCCGCTCCTCGCGGTCTTCTTCGGCACCTCCGCCTACGGTCGCCCCGCGACGCGCTGGTTGGGGCTCGCGGGCACGCCGATCGCGACCCTCGGCATCGCGACGAGCGCGTTCATCAACGTGCAGTCGCTCTATGCGTTCGTGCTCTTCTGGTTCGTGCTCGCGCTGCTCGTGCTCGCCTGGGTGGCCGGGATGCTCGTGCAGGTCAACCGCAGCCGTCGCGCCGCACTGACGGGAGAGTTGCAGGCGACCGTGCAGCTCGGCGAAGTGAAGCAGGTGGTGACCCTCGAGCAGGAGCGCAACCGCGTCGCGCGTGACGTGCACGACATCGTCGCCCACTCGCTCGCGGTCGTCATCGCGCAGGCCGACGGCGCCCGCTATTCGGCGAAGTCGATCCCCGCTCCGGTCGTCGAGGCGCTCGAGAACATCGCCGCCACGTCGCGCGCCGCGCTCACCGACGTGCGGGTGCTGCTCGGCGAGCTGCGACACAACCAGGAGGCCGGACCGCAGCCGGGGATGGACGACCTCGACGCGCTCGTGCGCGGCTTCCGCGACTCCGGCTTGAAGATCGAGTGGCACAGCTACGGCACGGCGGCGCAGCTCTCCGAAGCTCCCGCGCTCGCGGTCTACCGCATCGTGCAGGAGGCCCTCACGAACGCCCTCCGCCACGGGGAGCGCACCGCTCCGGTCGAGCTCGTCTTCGATTGGGGCACGACGAGCCTCGCCGTCATCGTCACCAACGGCCTGCCGAGCGGCACGGCGGTGCCCGCCAACACGGCCGGCCACGGCATCCCGGGCATGCGCGAGCGCGCGACGCTCGCGGGCGGCGAGCTCGAGGCGAGCGACGGCACCAACGGCCGCTTCCGCGTGCGCGCGACCATCCCGTTCACGCGGGATGCCGCGGCGGTGAACGCGTGAGCCGCGCCGGCATCCGGGTCGCGCTCGTCGACGATCAGCCGCTGTTCCGCGGCGGCCTGCGGATGCTCATCGACTCCCAGGATGACCTCGAGGTCGTCGGCGAGGCGGGCGACGGGGTGGAGGCGCGCGACATGGTGCGGACGTCGAAGCCCGACGTCGTGCTGATGGACATCCGGATGCCGCGTGCCGATGGCATCCAGGCGACCGAGTGGATCGTGGCGGACTCGGCGGCGGAGGGCCCGCGCATCCTCGTGCTCACGACCTTCGATCTCGACGAGAACGCCGCGAAGGCGATCCGCGCGGGGGCGAGCGGTTTCGTGCTCAAAGACGCCGAGCCCGAGTTCCTGCTCGCCGCGATCCGCACGGTGCACTCCGGCACCGCGGTGATCGCACCGTCCGCGACGACCGAGCTCTTCCAGCACTTCGGGGAGCGCGGACCGACCGCAGGCGACCCCGAGGTGCTCTTGCGCGACCTGAGTGCCCGGGAGCGGGAGATCTTCCACCTCGCTGCGCGGGGCCTCTCCAACTCCGAGATCGCGAAGGCCGAGTTCGTCAGCGAGGCGACGGTGAAGACGCACATCTCGCGCGTACTCGCGAAGCTCGGCCTGCGCGACCGGGTGCAGCTCGTCGTCTACGCCTTCGAGAACCGCCTGGCGTAGCCGGTCACGTCGTCGGCACGTCGCGGAGAGCCGAGACGACGGCGACGACGTCGGGCCCGTAGATCTCGTCGAGGTAGGACTGGATGGTGCCGTCGTCGTAGTAGACCGTCGCCCACACGTAGCCGTTCTCGGGGTACGACATGAGCACGGGCACCTCGGTCCACGCGCTCAACTCGTCCTGCACACGCGTGAGCAGCTCCTCGGAGTTGTCGGCCGCGTTCTCGGGGAGCGACCGCGGGTCGGGGTCCTGCTTCATGGGGTCGTAGAGCGCGAGCGGGATGACCATCTCGCCGCGGGTGAACTCGACGCCGTCCCACGTGCCGCTCACGGCGTAGGTGCCCCACGTGACGCCCGACGCGCTCTCGTACATCCCGTCGTCGGGCCACTCCCAGCCGACGATGACGGGTCCGGAGCACTGGGGCGGGTACGACTCCATGATCGGGCCGAGGCAGAACCGGGCCTCTTCACCGTCCTTCTGCAATACGGTGCCCTGACCGACGACCTCGCCGGGGGCGGCGATCGAGGTGGGCTCGCCGGGGCCGTCGGGGACGATGTCGCCGCCGTCACCCGGAGTGAGCGGAGTGGCGCAGGCGGTGAGCAGCAGGGCCGGGGCGGCCACGGCCGCGAGGGCGCGCGAAAGTCTCATGTGCTCCAGTGTCGCGAGCCGCGCGGGCGCGCACCATCCAACGTTTCGCGCGTGTCGTTCGTCAGGGTGGCGAGGCGATCATCCGCGCGGGGGAGGCGGCTCATCCGATGGCCCGACGCCGGCGCATCCTTGCCTCCGTAACGTCGGAGGCATGGACACGCAATCCCCGGCCGCCCGCGCGCGCGCCCTCACGAAGACCTACGGCCACGCGGGAGCCGAGGTGCACGCCCTGCGCGACGTGAACCTCGACATCCACCGCGGGCAGTTCACCGCGATCATGGGCCCGTCGGGCTCGGGCAAGTCGACGCTCATGCACCTCCTCGCGGGGCTCGACGCCCCGACCACCGGCGAGGTGTGGCTCGGCCCGCTCGAGATCGGGCGGATGCCGGACGCCCAGCTCACGCTCGTGCGGCGTCGACGGGTGGGCTTCGTGTTCCAGTCGTTCAATCTCGTGCCGACGCTCGACGTGCGGGGCAACCTGCTGCTGCCGTTCGAGCTCGACGGGCGTCGCCCCGACATCAAGGAGCAGGGCTTCATCGACGAACTCATCTCGTCGCTCGGGCTCGGCGACCGGCTCACCCACCGTCCGCACGAGCTGTCCGGCGGACAGCAGCAGCGCGTCGCGATCGCGCGCGCCCTCGCCACGCGACCCGAGGTCGTCTTCGCCGACGAGCCGACGGGCAACCTCGACTCGAAGACCGGACGCGATGTGCTCGCGCTCCTGCGTCAGGCGAGCGAGCGTCACGGGCAGACGATCGTCATGGTGACGCACGACCCGATCGCCGCAAGCCACGCCGACCGCGTCGTGGTGCTGGGCGACGGGCGCATCGTCGCCGACCGCCCGCGCTCGACCGCGGAGGAGATCTCGGCGTTCATGCTCTCGCTCGAGGTGACGTCGTGACGGCGACCAGGCGCGCGGGACGCGGGGCGAGCATCCTCGTCGCCGCGCTCGGGGCCGCGTTCGGTGTCGCACTCCTGCAGGTGACAGGCGCGCTCGCCGCCGTCATCGCGGCCGACGACGTCACCGGGTCGAGCAACACGGTCGCCCTCATGCTGCGCATCCTCGCGTTCGTGTTCATCGTCATCGCCGTCTACACGGCGTCGGTGGTCACCGCGAACACCTTCTCGACGATCGTCGCGGGTCGGGTGCGCGAGATCGCCCTGCTGCGGCTGCTCGGCTCCTCGGCCCGCCGCGAGCGTGGCCGTATCGCCCGCGAGGGACTCCGCGTCGGGCTCATCGGCGCCGTCATCGGCGCGCTCGTCGGAACCGCCGCCGCGTGGGCGATCGAGCGACTCGGGGTCGCGACCGACGTCGTCCCCGAGTCGGGATACACGTACCTCGACCCGGTCGTGCTCATCCCCGTGGTCGCCGTGGTCTTCACGACCTGGGCGGCATCATGGGTCGGCTCTCGCCGCGTCACGACCGTGACTCCGCTCGAGGCGCTCGGCCGTTCGGAGGAACTCAGCCGCGAAGAGACGCAGGCGCGTCCCTGGCGCAACCGCGCCGCGCTCGTGCTCGTCATCCTCGGCATCGCGCTGCTCGGACTCGGTCTCGTCGCCGGGCTGGTGAGCCCGCTCGGGATGCTCATCGCACTGCCCGGCGGCGTGCTGTCCTTCACGGGTGTCGTGCTCGGCGCGGATGTCGTCATGCCGCCTGTGCTGCGCCTCACCGGGCGGCTGCTCGGCCGCAGCGCGCCCGCTCGCCTCGCCGCGGAGAACGCGATCCGGCATCCACAGCGCTCGTCGCGCGCCACGATCGGCCTCGTCATCGGCGTGACCCTCGTGACGATGTTCGCCGTCGCGATGGCCGGATTCGAGGCGTCGATCCGTGCCGCGCAGGAGCAGAACCCCGAGGTGTACGGGGGGACCGACACGATGCTCGCCGCGACGACCGCGATCTTCTCGGTGCTCGTCGGATTCAGCGGGCTCATCGCCGCCGTCGGGCTCGTCAACAACCTGTCGCTCAGCGTGCTGCAGCGACGCCGTGAGATCGGCCTGCTGCGGGCGCTCGGCTTCACCGCTCCCCAGGTACGTCGGATGATCCTCGCCGAGAGCGCGCAGCTCACCTTCGCTGCCGTGATGCTCGGCCTCGTGCTCGGAGCCGTGTACGGCTGGATCGGCGCGCAGTCGCTGCTGGGTTCGGCGTCGGGTCTCATCGTGCCCGTACCGCCGTTCCTCGTGCTCGGCATCGTCGTGCTCGCGGGGGCGGCGCTCACCGCGGCGGCGTCGTGGGCGCCCGCCCGGATGGCGGTGCGGGTGTCTCCCGTGGAGGCGCTCGCCGTCGACTGAGCCCCGAGATGACGGAAGGCCGGCCCCCGAGGGGACCGGCCTTCCGCGTCGCGTCCGCGAGTCAGTTGCCGCGCACCTGCGAACGGCCGACCTTGGTGTCGAACGAGTTGACGATCTGCGTGTACACCTCGTTGGCGTCGTAGTCGCCCGTGACCTGCGCACGAAGGAACAGGGCCTGATCGCCCGCGTTGCTCACGACCGTGATCGCGAACGCCGAGGTGTCGGTGCCGCAGCCCTCCCAGGCCGACTCGAAGCCGACGTAGAAGCCGTCGTCGTACGGCGTCGCCTCCTGGACGACCGTCTCGCACGAGCCGTAGGGGCTCGAGATGCTCTCGAGCAGCCCGAGCAGCTGCTCGTCGGTCACGCCGGGGGCCGCCGTCGCCGCGATCTCGATACCCGAGACGTCCCACGTCTGCTGGTACTCCTGGATGTCGGGCGCGGCGAAGATCGACGCCCACTCCTGGCCGGCGTCGGTCGTGAACGGGGCGCCGTCGACGTCGTCCCAGTCGCTCGGCACCGTGACGGTGACGACGCCGAGGTCGTCGAGCAGCGCGGTGTAGCCCGCGGTGCTCGGATCGGTCGGCTCGATCGGTTCGCCCGTCTCGATCGGCACGGGCGACTCCCCGCCCCCGATCGTGCCGAAGTCGGGATCTTCCGGCTTCGCGGTCTCGACGACGACGACCGGCGGTGCGACGCAGCCGGCGAGCAGCGCGGCTGCGGTGCCGGCGACGAGCGCCGCGCGAAGCAGGGTGGAACGGGACACTGGTGCCTCCAAGGCTCTCTGATGGTTCGGAGAAGAACGTGATCACAATAGTGGCGGGCGGGGGCCGCGCAACGGCGGCCGGGAAGCCGTTGCAATGCTGTTGCAATACGTGCCCTCATCGCCCCGCCGCACACCGGTGCTACCCTGAAACCGTGCGTCCCGGCCTGCTCCTTCTTAGCCGCCGCGACGAGGTCTAGCCCAGAGCCTCCCTCGTCGCGGAGTTCGTCGTCGGCTCGACCCGAAACCGAACCAGACCAGGAAGCCAGACCATGAAGAACACGCAGCGTCCCTCGGGGATGCCGTTCCACCGCTACCGCCCCTACGCGTCGGACTTCGCGACCGATCTCCCCGACCGCACGTGGCCCGCGAAGGTCATCGAGCGCGCACCCATGTGGTGCGCCGTCGACCTCCGCGACGGCAACCAGGCGCTCATCGACCCCATGAGCCCCGAACGCAAGCGCAAGATGTTCGAGCTGCTCGTGCGCATGGGCTACAAGCAGATCGAGGTCGGCTTCCCGTCGGCCAGCCAGACCGATTTCGACTTCGTGCGGCTGCTCATCGAGGACGGGCTCATCCCCGACGACGTGGTCATCCAGGTGCTGACCCAGGCCCGCGAAGAGCTCATCGCCCGCACCTTCGAGTCGATCAAGGGCGCGAAGCAGGCGATCGTGCACCTGTACAACTCGACGAGCGTGCTGCAGCGCGACGTCGTGTTCCGCACCGACGTCGAGGGCGTCAAGCAGATCGCGCTGCAGGGTGCCGCGTGGTGCAGACAGTACGAGGCCACCGTGCCGGGCACGACCGTCTACTACGAGTACAGCCCCGAGTCGTACACCGGCACCGAGCTGCCCGTCGCGCTCGAGATCTGCAACGCGGTGATCGAATACTTCCAGCCGACGCCCGACCGCAAGATCATCGTCAACCTGCCGTCGACCGTCGAGATGGCGACGCCGAACGTTTACGCCGACTCGATCGAGTGGATGTCGCGCCACCTCGTGCACCGCGAGAACGTCATCCTGTCGCTGCATCCGCACAACGACCGGGGCACCGCGATCGCCGCCGCCGAGCTCGGCTACCAGGCCGGCGCCGACCGCATCGAAGGCTGCCTCTTCGGCAACGGCGAGCGCACCGGCAATGTGGACCTCGTCGCGCTCGGGCTCAACCTGTTCACGCAGGGCATCGACCCGGAGATCGACTTCAGCGACCTCGACGAGATCCGGCGCACCGCCGAGTACTGCAACCAGCTCAAGGTGCACGAGCGCTCACCGTGGGCGGGCGACCTCGTCTACACCGCCTTCGCGCGCTCGCACCAAGACGCGATCAAGAAGGGCTTCGAAGCCCTCGACGCGAAGGCGGCCGCGGCCGGCATCCCCGTCTCCGAGATCGAGTGGTCGGTGCCCTACCTGCCGATCGACCCGAAAGACGTCGGGCGCGGATACGAAGCCGTCGTGCGCGTCAACTCGCAGTCGGGCAAGGGCGGCGTCGCCTACCTGCTCAAGGCCGACCGGTCGCTCGACCTGCCGCGTCGCCTGCAGATCGAGTTCAGCTCCGTCGTGCAGGCGAAGACCGACTCCGAAGGCGGTGAGGTGACGAGCGAGCAGATCTGGGAGATCTTCCAGGACGAGTACCTGCCCGCCGCGGCCGACGACGCCAAGTGGGGCCGCTACGAGCTGCTCGGCACCCGCACGGCCAGTGACATGGATGGCGACGTCGACCTCGACGTGCGCCTCCGCGTCGACGACGACGTGCAGCCGCAGACCGGCAAGGGCAACGGACCCGTCGCGGCATTCCTCGGCATCCTCCAAGCCCAAGGCCACGACATCAAGCTGTACGACTACGTCGAGCACACCCTCTCCGCCGGCGGCGACGCGCAGGCCGCGGCCTACGTCGAACTGCAGGTCGACGGGAAGCGGTTGTGGGGGGTGGGGATCGACGGCGACATCTCGACGGCATCCCTCAAGGCGGTCGTGTCGGCGGTCAACCGCTCGGTGCGCGCTGACTCTTCGTCTCGCGAGCTCACGTCGGTGTAACTCGGGGGTCGCGGGGCCGGGCACGGTTCGCGTCCCTCGCGGGTTGAGGAGCGGGCCGCGCAGCGGCACGCGTCTCGAAACCCCACGTTGGACGCACCCGGTTTCGAGACGCGTCGCGCTCTGCGCGGCGCTCCTCAACCCTCGACGAGGAGGACACGTCGCCCGTCGACGAGCGCGCGGGCGACGGGGAGTTGCTCGCGGGCGACGAGGGTGACGAGGAGGCCGTCGGGGGAGAGCCCGACATCGAGGTCGCGGAGGACAGCGCGGAGAGGGTCGAGACCGTCGGGACCGCCGGCGACGGTGTGCTCGGGCTCGTGGCGGCGGAAGTCGTCGGGGATCTCATCGAGCCGAGATATCGGCACATGGGGGAGGTAGGCGACGGCGAGGTCGACGTGTCCGAGCGGTTCGCGGGGGAGGGCATCCCACCAGTCACCCTCGTGCACGGTGAACCCGTAACGCGCCCCGTTGCGTACGGCGTAAGCGAGAGCATCCCGATCGATGTCTACGGCGTAAGCATCGGCGCCGGGTAGACGGGTGGCGAGGGCCGCGGCGATCGCGCCCGACCCGCAGCCGAGGTCGACGACGACACGGGCGGCGGGGCGGGCGTCGAGGGCCGCGTCGACGAGCACCTCCGCGCGACGCCGCGGAACGAAGACGCCCGGGCCGACGGCGATGTCGAGTCCGGCGAAGACCGCGACGCCGAGCGCCTGTTCGAGCGGCACCCCCGCAGCACGAGCCGCGACGATCGCGTCCGGGTCGCCACCCACGCGCCGGACCTCGGAGGCCTCCTCCTCGGCGAAGACGCAGCCGACGGCGCGCAGGCGCGCGACGAGCGCGTCGGTCACTCCGTGCCCGGTCGAGGGCGTCGACGCAGGGAGCGCTGCTCGGGGAGGCTCCAGCGGAACGCCACCGCGAGGATGCGGACGACGAACGTGACGACGACGCCCACGATCGCCGCGACGGAGACATCGACGTCGACCCGAGTGAGCACGACGATGACGATGCCGCCGGCGAGCGCGGCGACGGCGTAGAGCGAGCCCACGTGCATGAGCGCGATCGGCAGGTTGAGCAGGAGGTCGCGCAGGATCGAGCCGCCGACGGCGCTGATCACCCCGACGAAGATCGCGGGGACCTCGGGAAGTCCCGCGGCGAGGGCGGCCGTCGTGCCGATCGCCCCGAACAGCCCGATCGTCAGCGCGTCGAGGGCGGTGATGACCGCGGAGAGTCGCGCGAAGAGGCCGTTCAGCAGCATCCCGAGCAGCGCCGCCGCGGTCGCGACCGGGAGGTAGGCGTTGCTCTCGAGAGCACGCGGCACCTCGCCGAGCAGGAGGTCGCGGATGAGCCCGCCACCGAACCCCGTCGCGATGCCGATGATCGCCACCCCGAGCAGGTCGAGGCGGCGATCCCGGAACTGCGCCGCGAACGTCGCGCCCTGGAGCGACCCGATCCCGACGGCGAGCAGGTCCGCCCAGAGCGGGATGGTGAAGGCGTTCACGCCTCCATTGTGGGCCTCGGCACCCGTTCGCGGCGCCAGCGGACGAGCGCGAGCACGAGGAGCGCGAGCGTCGCGACCGGCTGGCCGACCGTCATGAGCAGCGTCACCACCGCGACCTCGGGCGTGGCGTGCTCGAGGTGGTGCAGGTGGAACCACGCGTGCGGGATCGCGAACGCGAGCATCCCGAGCAGTGCCGGGATGACGAGCACCGAGCGCGGCAGGATCACGGCGGCGGAGAGCACGATCGCGAGCCCGAGCGTCGCACCGCCGAAGTCGCGGGCGTAATGCTCGGCGAACGGCGGGGTCAGGGCGACGCCCGGGAAGTTCTCGTAGAAGTGCTCGGGGAAGAACTGATTCCAGATGCCGATCATCCAGGCGGCGGCGGCGAGCAGCGCGAGCCCGCCCCGCAGCACGACGGTCACTTCTCGGCTCCCGACGCGAGCCACTCGTCGAAGGTCTGGGTTCCCGCGCCCGGCAGCCCGGCGAGGTGGTGCCCGGCGGCGAACGCGGCGAAGGCCTTGCCCGGCAGCTTGATCGACAGCACGCGACGCGGGGCGCGGCCCGCGGCCTGGAGGCGACGCAGGATGTCGGTCGCGTCGAGGATCTCCGGACCGCCGACGTCGGCGACACGTCCCGCAGGGGAGCCGGTCGCGAGCTCGACGAGCCGGTCGGCGACATCCACGACCCCCACGGGCTGGATGCTCACCCCCTTCAGGAAGAGCCGGTTGCCGAACATCCCCAGGATCTCGCCCGGGAACGAGTGGAACTGGGTCGCCCGCAGGATCGTGAACGGGATGCCCGACGCTGCGATCGCGTTCTCGCTCGCGACCTTGTCGACGTAGTAGCCGTAGGGGATGCGGTCGACGCCGACGATCGAGAGGAAGACGAGGTGGGTGACACCGGCCCGGCGCGCGGCGGCGAGCAGGCGTTCGGTGTCGGGCAGGTCCTTTCGCCGATTCGTCGCGAGGTGCACGACCGTCTCGACGCCGGCGAGCGCGGCCTCGAGTCCGGCGCCGGTCGACAGGTCGCCGACGAGGTGGCCGTCGCCGGGTGTGCGGCTCAGCACGCGCACGTCGTGCCCGGCGGCGCGCAGCCGCTCGACGGTGGGTCGCCCGGGGCCGGAGGTGCCGCCGGTGACGAGGATGGTGGTCATCCGTCTCTCCTTACTAGAGGGTTCTCTAGCTGAGAGCGGATGCGCTCCCGAAACGTGACAGCTTGTCGGGGTTGAGCACGATGTAGACCCCGCGGATGCCGTCGTCGCCCGCATCGACCGTCCAGAGCGCGAGCGGCGAGCCGTCGGGGCGCACCCCGAGCACGGCCGGTTCGCCGTTGACGACGACCGGCACCGCGGCCACCCCCTGCCCGAACTTCTCGAGCACGCCGAGCAGGAAGTGCGCGACGCGCTCGGCGCCGTCGATGATCTTGCGCGCCGCGAGCACCTTGCCGCCGCCGTCGGAGATCGACACGACGTCGCGCGCGAGCCCCCCTTCGAGCGACTCGAGGTCGCCCGCCTCGGCCGCCGCCAGGAACGCCGTGAGCAGCCGGGCCCGCTCCGCGGGGGCGACGTCGCGTGCGCGGTCGGCGTCGAGGTGCTTCCGGGCGCGCGAGTACAGCTGCCGCGCGTTCGCCTCGCTCGTCTCGAGCACCTCCGCGACGCGGGAGTGCGGGTAGTCGAATGCCGCGTGCAGCACGAACGCCGCCCGTTCTGCCGGCGACAGCCGCTCGAGCAGCAGCAGCACCGCGAGCGACAGCGCCTCCGCCCGCTCGGCGCCGAGAAGCGGGTCGGCTGACGTGTCGATCGGCTCGGGCAGCCAGGGTCCGACGTAGAGCTCGCGGCGAGAACGTGCACTCGTCAGCTCCGCGATCGCCAGCCGGGTCACGACCGTCGCGAGATACGCGCCAGGCTCGGCGACGGCATCCTGATCGGTCTTGTCCCAGCGCAGCCAGGCCTCTTGCAGGATGTCTTCCGACAGGGCCACCTCGCCCAGCATCCGGTACGCGATGCCGAACAGCCGCGGCCGCACCGCCTCGAAGACATCCGCTCCCACGTCCACATCTTCCCAGCCAAACGGGAGCAGACTTACCCACATGCCCGGGATGACGTATCGCGACGAAGCCGTCGTGCTGCGCACCCACAAGCTCGGCGAGGCCGACCGCATCGTGACGATGCTGAGCCGGCAGCACGGCAAGATCCGCGCCGTCGCGAAGGGTGTGCGCCGCACGGCGTCACGGTTCGGCGCACGGCTCGAACCGTTCATGGTCGCCGACCTGCAGCTCTACAAGGGCCGCAGCCTCGACATCATCCAGCAGGCGGAATCGATCGGCTCGTACGGCGCCGACATCGCGGGCGACTACCCGCGCTTCACCGCGGCGACCGCGATGGTCGAGGCGGCCGACCGGCTCACCGAGCACGAGGCGGGGCTGCAGCACTACCTGTTGCTCGTCGGTGCACTGCGGTCGCTCTCGAAGGGAGAGCATCCCGCGGGACTCACCCTCGACTCCTACCTGCTGCGGGCGCTCTCGATCGCGGGGTGGGCGCCGTCGTTCGTCGACTGCGCCGTCACGGGCGAGACCGGGCCCCACACCGTCTTCGTCGTGCAGCTCGGCGGCGTGGTGTCGGATGCCGTCGCCCCGCCCGGGGCACCGCGGCTCGACCCGGCGACCCTCGGCACCCTCGCCGCGCTCCTCGCCGGCGACTGGGTCACGGCGGAGGGCGCCGACGAGCGCACGCGGGCGCAGGCGTCGGGTGTCGTCGCCGCGTACACGCAGTTCCACCTCGAGCGCGGCCTGCGGTCGCTCCCGCACGTCGATCGGACCCCCGCATGAGCTCGAGTACATCGATTCGCGTCGGGAGCACGTGCGCGATCCCGTGCGCTCGACGCGAATCGATGAACTGGGGCTCCGCATGACGCATCCCGACGAGTACGGCGGCAGCGGCACCGGACTGCCCGTCGACTGGACGGGGCTGTACCCGCCGAAGCTCCCGGCGAGTGCGGTGCCGAAGCACGTCGCTGTCGTCATGGACGGCAACGGGCGGTGGGCGAACGCGCGCGGGCTCTCGCGGGTCGAGGGTCACAAGGCGGGGGAGGCGAGCCTGCTCGACGTCGTCGCCGGCGCGATCCAGATCGGGGTGACGCACCTCTCCGCGTACGCCTTCTCGACCGAGAACTGGTCGCGCAGTCCCGACGAGGTGCGCTTCCTCATGGGCTTCAACCGCGACGTCATCCGCCGCCGCCGCGACCAACTGCACGAGTGGGGCGTCCGCGTGAAGTGGGCGGGTCGTCGTCCCCGGCTCTGGCGCAGTGTCATCGACGAGCTGCAGGTCGCCGAAGAGCTCACGAAGCACAACACGGGGCTCACCCTCACGATGTGCGTCAACTACGGCGGACGCGTCGAACTCGTGGATGCCGTGCGCGAGATCGCGGAGGACGTCGCGTCCGGCAGGGTGAAGCCGGACCGCATCTCGGAGAAGACGCTGCAGAAGCACCTCTACGTGCCCGACCTGCCCGACGTCGACCTGTTCGTGCGGTCGTCGGGGGAGCAGCGCACGAGCAACTTCATGCTCTGGCAGTCGGCCTACGCCGAGATGGTGTTCCTCGACACCCTGTGGCCCGACTTCCGCCGCACCGACCTGTGGCACGCGATCGACCTCTACACCTCGCGGGCGCGCCGGTTCGGGGGAGCGGTCGACGCCCCTCAGGCCTGAACCGGCGGGGTGGCCTCTTGCCGTGCGCGCCGCGACGGGGGAGGCTCGGGACATGACCGGGCACAGCGCCGCGCTCCAGTCGGCCATCGCCGAGTTCCGCGATCCGAGGGGCTACGTCGCCGTCGCCTCGATCGGCATCCCCCCGTCGAGCGCCGTCGCCGCGCTGCGGACCGATCTCGCCGCGTGGGAGGCCGCCGACCGCGACCCTCAGGGTTACGACGCCGTCATCGCCCGCACGCGTGCGTCGTACGCGCGGCTCGTGAACGTGCCGGTCGACCGCATCGCGATCGGGTCGCAGACCTCGGTGCTCACCTCCCTCGTCGCCGCCGCGGTGCCCGAGGGGGCTGAGGTGCTCGTCCCGGAGGGCGATTTCTCGTCGATCGAGTTCCCGTTCCTCACCCGACCCGGCATCCGGATGCGCGCCGTGCCGCTCGCCGCGCTCGCCGAGTCGATCACCGAGCAGACCTGGCTCGTCGCGTTCTCGCACGTGCAGTCGGCGACGGGTGCGGTCGCCGACCTCGACGCGATCCTCGAGGCGGCGGCCCGCGTCGGGGCCTTCACCTTCTGCGACGTGACGCAGGCGGCGGGCGTCGCGCCGGTCGACGCGAGCCGGTTCGACGTGACCGTGTGCCACACCTACAAGTGGCTGTGCTCGCCGCGCGGCGTCGCGTTCCTCACGCTGAGCCCGCGGTTCGACCCGCTGCTCACGCCGCTGCAGGCGGGCTGGTATGCGGGAGACGACCCGTGGACGAACGTGTACGGCCCCGCGATGAGCCTCGCCCCCGACGCCCGACGCTTCGACGTCTCACCCGCCTGGCAGGCCTGGGTCGGCGCGGAGCCGGCGATCGAGCTGTTCGCCGGCCTCGACATCGCCGAGGTCTGGTCGTTCACGAGTTCCCTCGGCGACGCCCTCTGCGATGCGGTCGGCATCCCGCAGCAGCACCAGGCGATCATCACCTGGCCCGACTCCTCGGGCGACGACCTGCGGCGCCTGCTCGACGCCGGCATCCGGATCTCGGGGCGCGCCGGACGGCTGCGGGCGTCGTTCCACCTCTGGAACGACCTGTCCGACGTCGAGGCGGTCGCGCGCGTCGTGCGCTAGCCCCTTGTCGGGGCGACCCGCGCCGGAGACCATCGGCGCATGCAGCTTCCCGCCGGTCGGCACTTCGCGATCGCCTGGCACATCCCCGACGGCTACGGCGGGATGACGAGCGCGCTCCTGCACCGATCACGCGCATTCGTGCGGCTCGGCGGCGTCGAGGTCGACGTGCTCACCTTCGACGCGCGACCCGACTACCCCGACCTCGAACGACGGCTGCGGGATGCCGGCGAGCTCACCGACGGCGTCGGGCTCGTCAACCTCTACGAGTGGCTGCGCGGGCATCCGCTTCCGGGAGGGCGCTTCGACCCCGTCCGGACGCCGCTGACCCCGCTCACCGACGGTGTCGCGATGGAGCGGGACGGCATCCCGATGTCGCGTACGCGGTACGCCGCCGACGGCGAGACGGTGCTGCAACGCGACCACTACCGCCTCGACGGCACGCTCCTGCTGAGCGACCGCCGCGACCTCGTGGGCGGCGGCCGATCGGTCGTGCTCTGCGACGACCGCGGGATGCCGGTGCGCGGCTGGCGGCGGATCCGGTCGCTGTACGCGGCATGGCTCGACGTCCTCGCGGGCGACGGGCCGGCGCATCTCCTCATCGACAGCACCGTCAGCGCGGCGAACCTCCTCGGCTACCGCCGCCGGGGCTCGACACTCGTGCACGTGCTGCACAACTCCCACCTCGCCGACCCCGACGACCCGGGCGGAGAGCTGCGGCCCCGCCGGCGACCCGTGCTCGCACAGCTCGACGCCTTCGATGCGGTCGTCGTGCTCACCGAGCGGCAGCGGGTCGAGCTCGACGCGCGCCTCGGACCGCTGCCGAACCTGCACGTGATCCCCAATGGGCGGGACCTGCCGTCGCGCGGGGCGTTGCGACGTGACCCGCGTCACGCGGTCGTCGTGGCGTCGCTCACAGGACGCAAGAAGGTGCAGCGGGCGATCCGAGCGACGGGGCGCGTCCGGGGTTCTCGACTCGATGTCTACGGCGAGGGCGACCGGCGGGAGTTCCTCGAGAGTGTCGCGTCGACCCGACCGCACGGTTCGGTGATCTTCCACGGGCACCGTCCCGAGGCGCGTGCGCGGCTCGCGGAAGCGTCCGTTCTGCTGCTGACGAGTCGCTTCGAGGGTTCACCGCTCGTGCTCCAGGAGGCGATGGGCGCGGGATGCCTGCCGATCGCGGTGGACGTGCGCTACGGCCCGCGCGACGTCATCCGCCACGGGGTCGACGGCTGGCTCGTCCCGCCCGGCGATCAGGGGGCGCTCGACCGTGCGGTGCGTGAGGCGATGACGATGCCCGCGTGGCGCCTCGCGCTCATGCGCATCTCCGCACGGCGCTCGGCCTCGCGCTATCGCGACGAGGTGATCACGCGGCGCTGGGCTCGTCTGCTGACGCGGCTCGCCACGGACGTGTGACCACGAGCCAGATGCCCAGCGCGGCGAGGGCGTAGATCAGGTAGAGCCCGATCCACGCCCAGAGGCCGAAGCCGACCTCGGCCCACGAGGCGGGGAACGGCAGCAGCACGAGCAGGAAGGCGAAGAGGCCGATCGCGTAGGCGGCGATCCAGACCCGCCGGCTTGCCTCCCACACCGTGCGACCCGCGAGCCCGCGCAGGGGGAGGAGAGCGATCGGCAGCGCCGAGAGGCCGGCGATGGCGGCGGCCGACAGCAGCTCGCGCGCGAACACCCCACCCGCACCCTCGACGCCCGCGGCGACGAGGACGCTGTACCCGATCCAGGCGAGCATCCCGATGCCGAAGGCCCAGCCGAGCCCGATGAGCGCGACGCGGGCCTTCTCGGCGGTGCCGAGCAGCCCGCCGAAGGCGACGCCGGCGACGAGCCCGAACACGATGGGAGGCTCGAAGCCGGTGAGCCGCGTGAGCAGCACCGCCCCCGCGACCACCAGCAGCGTGAGCGGTGCGAATCTGAACGTGGCGGAGGCGGTGGGATGCGTGCGCCGCACGAGGAGGATGACCGCGACCCAGCCGAGTACGACCTCGACCGCGAACGCCGCGAGGATCGACAGGAGCACGCGCAGGCCGGCGGCGTCGAACCCGAACTCGGGATCGGCGAACGCGGCGATGACGGCGGCGACGGCGACACCGCCCGCTGCGAGCGGCCACCCCCGCCGCGCTTCGCCTCCCCTGCTTCCGGCCGCGTGCGCATCCGACGCCACCACGCGCCGACCCGGTCGGACAGCGTCTCGGCGGCGGAGTTGAAGAAGTGGGTGGGGATCGCGACGAGCAGCGCGAGGATGACGGTGCCGATCGCCGCCCAGAGCAGGTTGCCGGAGGTCGCGGCGGTCGCGACGGTGTCGAGTCCGCTGTACACCGTGGGCTCGGCGAACGGGCGCGGGGCTCCCGGAGGGGCGCAGCAGTCGTCGACAGGGGCGGGCTCCTCTACCGGAGCGCCGAGGCAGGTCGCGTCGATGAGGCAGACGTCGCCGCGGTCGAAGGCGAGGTCGTAGCGGATGCTCGTTCCCTCGGTGCGGATGAGCCCGTCGCCGCACCCGGAGAGATCGCGGGCGAGGAACTCGATGTTCCCCGTGACCGCGGTCGGCGTGAGTTCGACACGTCCCTGACGAGCACGCATGTCGTTCTCGAGGTCACAGCCGGTTCCGGTCGCCGGGAGGTCGACCACCATCACCCCGTCGAGGAACTCGCCGAAGAACCCGTCGTCGGCGCAGACCCCGCCTGTGCACTGGAAGTCGAGGTCCATCTCCCGCTCCCGCACGAAGCCGTTCTCGAGCGTCTCGTAGCGCGTGCCCTCATATCGCAACTCGCCGACGTTCGGGTCGTCGGCGACGGCGTACGCGGGTGCGGTGCCGCCGAGCGGGATGAGAAGGAGCGCGAGGAGGGGGAGCAGGAGACGGCGCACGATGCCTCCGGGGCGGGTCGAGGTAGCGGAAGGCTAGCAGCGCTCAGTTCTGAGTCGTACGGGCGACGCTCGCGAGTTCCCGGGCTCGGTAGGCTGGCGTGGTTATGGCCGCCTCTGCACTCGACTCGATCATCTCGCTCGCGAAGCGTCGCGGCTTCGTCTTCCAGTCCGGGGAGATCTACGGGGGTTCCCGTTCCGCGTGGGACTACGGCCCCCTCGGCACCGCGCTCAAGGAGAACATCAAGCGCGAGTGGTGGAAGTTCATGGTGCAGACGCGCGACGACATCGTCGGCATCGACTCCTCGGTCATCCTTCCGAAGCGCGTCTGGGAGGCCTCGGGTCACGTCGCGGTGTTCTCGGACCCGCTCGTCGAGTGTCTGAGCTGTCACAAGCGTTATCGGCAAGACCACCTGCTCGAGGCGTTCGAGGAGAAGAAGGGCCGCGTTCCCGAGAACGGCATGGGCGACATCGTCTGCGAGAACTGCGGCACGCGCGGTCAGTGGACCGAGCCCCGTGAGTTCAGCGGCCTGCTGAAGACGTATCTCGGCCCCGTCGACGACGAGGCGGGTCTCCACTACCTGCGGCCGGAGACCGCGCAGGGCATCTTCGTCAACTTCGCCAACGTGCTCGCGAGTGCGCGTATGAAGCCGCCGTTCGGCATCGCCCAGGTGGGCAAGTCGTTCCGCAACGAGATCACCCCCGGCAACTTCATCTTCCGCACGCGCGAGTTCGAACAGATGGAGATGGAGTTCTTCGTCAAGCCCGGCACCGATGACGAGTGGTTCACCTACTGGATCGACCAGTGCGAGCAGTGGTTCCTCGGCCTCGGCATCGACCCGCAGAATCTGCGGCGCTACGAGCACCCGCAGGAGAAGCTCTCGC